>NZ_PJBM01000263.1:0-128178 GCF_002836075.1 Shewanella sp. GutDb-MelDb
TGTAAGAAGTTAATAATAAACTTGTGTGTTATTAAGTTTTTATCAGACTATTTTTATTATTTAGCCACATATTATTTGTCTAACTTTGAAGTTAATAAAACTCAGGTGAGTTGAGCTTTGCACCTATATTGTAGTTAGAGCTACTAGAGTAAAAAACTCTCCAGCAATGCTTGGATATGTAGTTGTTCATCTAGCATCGTTTCATAAATAACAAAAAAGGACAATAAAGAGACAGTTGTAATGAAAATTACCGCCTTATCTAGCATGTTTGTCTTATCTGTTTTGTTATTTGGATTTTGCTGCTGTTGCAGAACATTATTTAATAGTGAACTTAAGTGTTTACTTGACATTTTATTGCTCCTTAATGTTTGTCTACGGCTATTATCCAATCAAAATACTTATACCAATAACTACATTGTATTCGAATAACGAATAGCATCTTGAGGACTAGCTCAATCAAGCTTTTATGTATTCGTTTCACCAATAGTTACTAACTTAGGAAAGTTTGCTAACTCCGATAAGGTAAGAAGAGATCCCAACTAAGGTTTGTTAAATTTAAACAATTAGATAGAGTTCATTAGATGCTAACGTCTTTAGTCTTCCTATTTTGTACTGGTATAAAGCAGGTGGTGTTAATACCCGTTGGATTGTCTGCTGATGGAATTAGCGGTTGCATGAACTTAGATCTCTGTACAGCGAGTTTCAGCTTATTTAAGTCACATCTACCAGAAATGGATGTGTTAAATGAAGAAGGCTGGCAAAGCAAGGTTTAGCAAACATCATGACTTGGGGTTAGGCCGCTTCTCAAAATAGGCAGTACTGAGAAGCCTTACTTATTAAGATGGGAGAACCCTTGATGATTTATCTAGTGCGATACAGTTTTAATTATCAGCACAAGAATAAGCACACCAGCGAGCGTCTAACAGACAAAGTTTTTGTCAATGATAGAACGCTTCAAGGCGCTAAAGTACAAGTTACACGCCGCGCAGTAAGCGAGGACTTAAAAGGCTTTAAGATTATTTCAGCAGAAGTGATGTTATAGCTATGATTATCCTCTCCTCTACATGCTGATAATTTTTCTTTTCAAAGCAGGCTTAGCTTCAACTAGGCCTCCTATCTCTAAACTCTCTCAATAATACTTATTCATAAAAATGTTATGACAAATACAGCACTCATATAAATAGCTCACAACAATGCAAGTGTGCTTTACCTCTATGTCATTATTCGCTTCAGTGACCTATTCGATTTTTGAATGATAACCAACTCCTTGTATTGGTTTTTGTTGAGTAAAATAGCCTCAAGATTTACACACTAACTACATGAGGTACGACTATGAAACTTAAACATCTATTACTGACAGCCACTCTTGCACTTACTTGCGTAGCGACTAGCTCATATGCAGATTACTGCGACGATACATTAGGAGAGATGGTCGGTGGCGCTTTAGAAGGTGGTCTCGTTGGCACCGGCTTGGGTGCAATAGCTGATGGTAGAGGCGGGGCTATGCGTGGAGCACAAATTGGTGCTGCAGTTGGTGCACTTGACGGGCTTATTGAAGGAGAGATCAAGCGTGACCGCTGTCAGCGAGACATGCGAGATCTTGAGGATGGCCTAATCATGGATGAGCTTGATGATATGGCAATTGAAGATGCTATCGCCGACGACATTATCTTTAACGACTAATAGTCAAATTTACGCGCCTAGTGATCTCTGCGCGTGTATTCCTTGGGGGAGTCAACATGAACAATCGTAGTATTAAACCCGCTTTAACTGCAGCCGCGATATCGCTAATGATGTTGCCTAGTCTTGCCTCTGCAAGCTTTATGGACGCTTTTACTGATCCTAAAGATGGCCGTATAGATGCAAGTCAGTGGATCTTGGATAACTCAGCAGGCTTTATGCCTATTCCACTGATTATTACTGAGCCGGCAGTAGGGACGGGCGGTGGTGCTGCGTTGTTGTTCTTCCATGAGACTGATGAACAGAAGGCTAAGCGTGAACTATATCCGGATGAAGTCACTAATATTCCACCCAGTGTCACGGGTGTTGTCGGTGCAGCGACGAGTAACGGCAGTAAACTTGTTGGCGTGTTCCACTCTGGAAACTGGCAAGACGATAATATACGTTACTTAGGCGGCATATTTGGTGCTGAGTTTAACTTAAAATACTATGGTGAAGCATCAGATCAAGCCAACAATTTCAATATAAAAGGGCTGTACTTCTTTCAAGATATTGATTTTAGAATAGCGGGCAGTAACTTTTTTCTTGGTGCTGATTACGTCAATATGAATTCAGAAGCATCTTTTGATATGTCTTCGATGCTGCCTGGCGTCGATCCTCTCGCACTGGACAGTAATGACGCACACGTAGGCCTTAAGGTCACATACGATAGTCGTGATAACCAATTCTCAGCTAGGACAGGAACCAAAGCGGGTCTCAAAGCCAATATGCATGGCAAAGGTGTTGGTGGTGACTTTGACTATCAGGATTATCATGCATTTGTTGAGACCTATCATCGAGTGGCACCAAAGTGGGGCGTTGCTATGCGACTTGATGCTAAATCAACCACAGAAGGTGCACCATTTTACGCTAAGCCCTTTATTGATATGCGCGGCATGGCGGCAATGCGCTATCAAGCTGACAATACAGCGCTTGCTGAAGTTGAAGTTAGCTATGACATCGATGACCGATGGACAATACTCGGCTTTGCTGGCACCGGTAAAGCGGTTAATAACGATCAAAGTTTTAATCAGGCTGAATGGCAAAATGCTCAAGGAGCTGGCTTTAGATATCTGCTAGCACGCCAACTTGGTTTAAGAACCGGTATAGATATTGCCAAAGGGCCAGAAGAGTGGACCATGTATTTGCAGTTTGGTGGGGCTTGGTAGTTGCCTGCTAACTTTTTATTTGAGAAGGAGCTTTGTTGCTCCTTTTCCGCATAAGAATACTAAAGTAATCATACTTGAGTACAAAATGATTGGGCATCGCTAATAATCTAAAATGCTTCAGTATGTAAGCTTAAAGGAGTGATTTGGAATAACGGCGTATTCTTCGTCATACTACAGCGGACTCGGGAGTTCTTTAAGCCTCTTCCTTTAGCGTACTAATACAATAAGTGAGAGTTGTAGTTTTAACAGGAGCTCTGGCTACTCTCGTTGAGCACAAAATCAAGCTGCAGCAATAGAGTCCGCACTATCGCTAACACTTGAATGGATCTAGGGATTCATATTTCAGTCAGTTAAAAGGGCCACTCAGTTGGCCCTTTTTGGCCTTCAAAATGAGGGCCCAAATCGCAATCGTCGCCAATGATAGCTGTGGGTTTTATAAAGATGGTATTAAGAGGTTATGTGGCCAAATTAGTGTTGATGAAATGTACTTTTTTAAGCTGGAAAGCTATGTAGCCTGTCACTCCTATATTCACCGCTCACATCAATTTTTCATTGGCAGCCTAAGCGCGAGTAAATACTCAATAATATCTAGTAAGACTACTTAAATCAGTCTTGATTCATATTCCCTTCTGTAAAAAATGTCGGATGTTCTATTGCCCTATTAGCTATTTCATCGGTTTACCTTCTTTGACGCGCAAGTATCAGATTTAATCTGAATCAGAGCTGACTGTTTCGACCATTCAATCGAACGACCTATTCGATTTACCTATACTACATGGTTTAACGAATTACTTTTTCAATGTGAAAATAGCCTCACTTAGCAAGCTTACGAAATAATTCTATTTGCTAATTAACTTAAAAATCAAATCAATGAGGATGAACATTATGAAAAAGTCAGCAATCGTTATCGCAACACTACTCGCGCTATCTGCAGGCACTGCAAGTGCAAATACAGAAGTACTAAACGGCTTCACTGGTAAAATTGAAGCTGAATATACCACTCAAGATAAGCACGCTAATGTTGAAACCCAACTAGGTTACGACTTCAACTTCGGCGCGGTATCGGTTATCCCATTCTTTGCAGCTGAAACGGCATACTCTGGCGAACGTAACCTAGAAGATGGTAAGCGTGAAGGCTTTGATAAAGGCGGTTTAGGCGGCGGTATCAAGGTACAAACTAACTTTGACAACTTCTATGCCTATGTAGAAGGTCGTGCAATGCGCAAAGATCGTCTTAAGCTTCAAGGTCCAACACCTGAACTCTCGGGTTATACGCCT
Source organism: Shewanella sp. GutDb-MelDb (assembly GCF_002836075.1). NCBI lineage: Bacteria > Pseudomonadati > Pseudomonadota > Gammaproteobacteria > Alteromonadales > Shewanellaceae > Shewanella > Shewanella sp. GutDb-MelDb. The sequence goes on from NZ_PJBM01000263.1 coordinate 4,167, forward strand.
GCAGGGGCAGAAATTTTTACCAATAGCACTGTTAAAGAATACCGTGGCGAAATAGGTACTGGCTACATCTTTGACAATGGCCTAAGTGCCGGTGTTGAAGCTTCTTTCACTCAAGATCGCTTTGAAGACTTCAAAGATGAGAAACGTGAAGTGTTCGCCGTCGCTGGTTACCAAGTGTCAGACAATTTCAATGTGTACTTAAAAGCGGGCCGCGCTGATACAGCGGAGCTTAAATTAGTAGCAGTACCATCATCAGATAGTTTGAAAGGTGAGTGGGAAACAAAAACAGTTATTGGTCTAACGTACAAGTTTTAATCGCAACAGCTCTTAGTTAATGGTACCTCGATGCTCTAAATTCTATACAAGGGAAAGCATCGAGAGTCACTTTAATGAGTTGCCACCAATAACTTACCATCTTTTTATAACGTTAAACCGAATTAAGGGAACATCATGGAATTAACAGGATACTCTGTTAATTATAAAGCAATTGCTTCGCGCTCAGTTTTACTGCCGAAGTTACCACTTCATAGTCAACGTAAATCTAAAATCGCAAATGCACTTGCTATTGGATTGCCAGTCATCATGCTTAGTTTTGTACTGGCCAGCTCTGCTAATGCAGAGATAGCTTGTGCTAGTACTGACTTTGAGTGTCAGGTGGCATTGTCAGAAAGAGTGGAGATTGAATTGGATGAGCGTTTGGCGCTTTACCATAAGCAGAAGGAAGTTCAATCGAAGAAAGAGGCGGTGCAGCGTGAATATATGCAGCAGGCTCATAATCTATGTATAGAGAACCCATTTGCACTCAAAGATCAAAAGGACTGTAAACGTTGATAGCCAAACTTAAATTGGTAATATCTACAAGCCTGAGTGTTATGACTCGGGCTTTTTACTGTCTGCTGTACTCATTAGCTTTCTCTGAGTGATAGGAGATCTAAAGCAGATCATTTTGTGGTCTATGATATTTAGTCGATATTATTTGATAATCTTGAGGGAAGTAGCTGCTAATGACAGAGTTTAAATTCCTTAACCTGTTTAAAATTCGCCATTTAGTTACTTCTTATCTTCATCGTTTATAGTCAACTCACTTTGTGTCGAAAGTCGCTTATTTAAAAGTAGATGAGCATTTCGATTTGAGAGAAGCCAGAGCTGTGTTACGCTCTGTCGATTAGTAAAAATTTATAAATTTAGCAGGAGATTTCAATGGCCAGTCGTGGTGTCAATAAAGTAATTTTGGTAGGTAATTTAGGACAAGATCCTGAAGTTCGTTACATGCCGAACGGCAATGCCGTAGCCAACATTACCGTGGCGACAAGTGAATCTTGGAAAGACCCACAAGGTCAAAAGCAAGAGCGCACAGAATGGCACCGCGTAGTGATGTTTGGCAAATTGGCCGAAATCACGGGTGAATACTTACGTAAAGGCTCTCAAGTGTATCTTGAAGGCAAGCTACAGACCCGTAAGTGGAAAGACCAAAGTGGTCAAGATCGTTACAGCACTGAAGTGGTTGTCGATCAAGGCGGTCAAATGCAAATGTTAGGCGGTCGTGGTCAAGGTCAAGCTCCTGGTGCACCAGCACAAGGCGGATACCAGCAGCCACAACAGCAAGCACCTCAACAGGGTGGTTATGCACCTAAGCCACAGCAAGCAGCTCCTCAGCAAGGTGGTTATGCACCTAAGCCTCAGGAAGCTCCTGCACAAGGCGGTTACCAGCAACCACAACAGCAACAAGCACCAGCACAAGGCGGTTACCAAGCGCCACAGCAAGGTGGTTATGCACCTAAGCCTCAAGCTGCACCAGCTGCACCTCAGCAGCGTCCTGCTCCACAGCCACAGCAAAACGTGACTCCAGATTTGGATGATGGTTGGGATGACGATATCCCGTTCTGATTGACGGTTAATCAGAAAGTGTCAGAAAAGACATTACTACGCTAAGAAGACCAGCCATACGGCTGGTCTTTTTTGTTTCTGACACTTTTGACTGTCTAAATATGTACTATATTAGACTTGCGGTTAAAAATTATGTCAGAAAAGGAGTGATGATGTATAAGCTGGATATACTGATATTTGAAAATGGAGAGCGTTACCCTATTTTGATGGGTGAGGATGGTATGCCTCATTTATTTGTCACTCTATATGTTACTACAGAACTCCGTACCAAGATGGCCTTCAACACTATGGTCAATCGGCTTAAGGCAATTCTATGGCTGTTCGAGTGGGAAAAGAAGCATGCTCGATGCTTGGCCGAAGAGTTTGAACAAGCACAATTCTTAACTGTTGAAGATATCTTAAGCCTTCGTGACCATATGAAGCTTAATGCAATTGAGCAAAAAAATCATGATATGGGAAAAGCTAAGTTAAAACGCAGAGTCATCAACCTGAATGGTCCTGCTAGCATAACGACTACAGTAGCTTCTGTTAGTCAAAATCATCAGTACAACAGAATAACTGCTATTGCTGCATATCTACATTTCCTTGCCACAGTAACCAATCAACTTCGCAATAATCCAGAAGTAACGAAAGATATAGATGGTATGTCTAAGGCGCTAAAGAAGCATAGACCCAAAGGTCGTGGTCGAAATGTGGCTGAAGAACTAGATTCAAATTATTTACCTGATGGACTGCTTGATGAATTTATGGATGTCGCCAATCTTGAAAATTCCTTAAACCCCTTCAAAAATTCGATAGTAAAACTGAGAAACTATTTAGTTTTTAGGCTGTTGAGAGAAACGGGTATTAGACGTGGCGAGGTGCTATCGCTAGAGATTTCATATCTGGAACTGCACGGGGATAACCCTTTTATTTGGGTAAGACGAAAACACGATGACAGGCACGACCCTAGAATTTATCAACCAGTCTCAAAGACCAAAGAGCGCAAATTTCCGATTGCGAAAGAGACTGCGCAATTGCTCGATAGTTATATTGTAAATGAACGACTATCAACTCCAAATTCTGCTAAACACCCTTATTTGTTTATCACTCATAGAAAATGTGAAACTCAAGGCCAGCCAATTAGCTACAGCTACTTTAGTAGCGATATTATCTCAAAGATGAAAGCTGTTGATGAGCGTTTTTCTGTTATCCATGCTCACACCTTTAGGCATGAATGGAATTTAGATTTTTCAAGGCGAATAGATAAAATTAATAGCTCTGAAGAGGGTCGCAATATTCCTCCTGAAGAGGAAGCTAAGATGCGAAAATTTCTTATGGGGCATAGCTCAGAGAAGTCTGGAGACGTTTATAATCAACGCCACATAAGAGAAAAAGCAATGGAAATAATACTTGCTGAACAGATTGAATTAGAAGATAAAATTAAACGGAACCTCAAGGACGAATAATGAGTAATGGAATATGGAAAGCTGGAGATGGTGCTCTCCCCGCAAAATCAACTAATTTATTGATTTCAAAAGATGGATACACTTTTGACTCAAACTCAAATAGATGGATGCTAAACAAAGATAGAACTCTTGTTTTTCATTCAAACGTTCTAAATATGGAGACTCGAACGTCTCAAGGGCTTAGGTCTACATTAGCTAGATATGCTGAAGAGCTATCAGCTTCACATACCTGCATTATGTATGCACTCTTTCGGAGGATGATTCGAGTTACGGAAGCAACTCGATTGACACCTACCGTGATTCTTAATTGGAAGGCGCATTTAGGAAAAGACAGGGAGTGGGAACTAGGCAACATGCGAGGGCTATTAATCAGATGGTTTGATTATGGCTTTTATGGCGTACCTGCTGAGATAGTAGAGTTGCTAGGAAGTTTAAGATTAGCAGGAAATGAAAAAGGAGTAGCGATTGCTAATCGTTGCCCGTATTCGGGGGCTTTTACTGAAAATGAAGTATTAGCAATCAACGATGAGTTGAATCGTTTGCTACGTGATGAAGATATTTCATTGGAATGCTATGCATATGTCAGTTTAACTCAAGCAACTGCGAGACGACCTATTCAGTTACGCCAATTAAAGGCATGTGATTTGCTCCAAGATACTATTCAAGGTGCAAGGTCATATCGCCTCAACATCCCTCGTTCAAAGCAACGTGGAATAGGTTTTAGAGGCGCTTTTAATAGACTAGATATTACCGAGGATTTGTATCTCATATTGAAGAATTTGCTAGATCTTCAGATCGCTGCTGTTGAATCAATATTCAAATTAACTTTGGATGAAAAACATAAGCGTAAAGTTCCTCTATTTTTGGATGTAAGCTATTGTCGTCATCTATTTTCTTCTGGTGCATCAATTACTGACATATTGGACTTAGATGTGATGCACCTAGCCGCAAAAGATCTTGGGCAATCCTTGATGAACTTATTTGCAAAAAAGCAGAGGGCAATTTCAGAACGCACAGGTGACATCATTCACATTACCTCTCGCAGGTTTCGAAATACTCTTGGAACCAACCTCGGTCGCAAAGGCTTTGGTGTAAATATAATTGCCGAAGCTCTAGATCAATCCGATAGTCAAAATGCCAAAGTTTATACTGAGAACACGGCTGATACTGTTCAGTATATTGATAAAGCTGTCGGTAAAGAATTGGCTCGATATGCCAATGCGTTTTTGGGTAGAGTCATTGAGACATTGGAAGATGGTGAGCGAGGTGATGACCCTACAGCTCGAATTCCAAATGACAAAAATGAAGTTGTTGGAGCTTGTGGTACAAATAGCTTTTGCGTAAATGGTTACGAGTCATGCTACGTCTGCCACAAATTCCGTCCACTGTTAGAAGCGCCTCATGAACAGTTTTTAGAAAACCTCTACAAAGAAAAAGAACAACGATTGAAAAATACAGGCAGCATTCAGTATGCAAATGTTAAAGATCGTTTGATTTTAGCTGTGGAACAAGTCGTTAGTATGTGTGATGAAATTAAAGTGAGAAAGGGAGGGGCGTGATATGAGTGATATTGTTCAGTTTCAACCAAAGTCAGCTCATACGGCTCAAGAAAACCTAAACGAGTTTGTTAGCCTTTGTCGGGATGAGTTAACCGCTTTTGGTGAAGAGTGTTGGGAAGGTGACAATTGGAAAACTTTTTATGGCAAATCTAATAAAAAGGTGAATGCTCGCTTTTCTACTAATACGCAGCCATCTACAAGTTACAATTTTGAACCAATGGCAAAGCCATTTATCTACTTCGCTAAAGCTTACATTCGATACTTCTATTCATTAAACCCAGTTTCAAACTTGCAGCGTTATATGGAAGCATTACGAGGCTTGGAAGAGTCGTTGCTTTCAGTCAAAGGTGTAGCTGATATTACTGCTCTAGATGGAAGTGTACTTAGTGCATTAACTAATGTCCTTTCTGAAAGATACCCAAGCTCAGTAGCGTTGAACAAAATTGGCTATCAGATTGAAAGGATTTTAGACTTTTGTCGCTCCAAACAAATAACGCCTTCTCTGCCCGAATGGACTAACCCTTATGCAAGACCAAAAGATTTAACTATCGCTTTGGATGAGAAGGGAAAGGAGTATAAGGCTAAAAAACTGCCTTCGAATGAAGTGATGATGTTGGTTTCTAAACTGTTCAATGATGCCCCCAATTTGGGTGCCGAAGCCGAGTATTACAGCGCCGTTATGGCACTCTTGATGGTTGCACCTTCTCGCAGTTCAGAATTGACGGTTTTACCTGTTAACTGTCTAGAGTGGGAAGAGGATAGAGCTGGAAAACGTCAGCTCGGCATTCGCTGGAACCCAGCAAAAGGCGGTAAGGCGGGGTTAAAATGGGTTCCTTCCGTTATGCAGGATGTGGTTGTTGAAGCTGTTGCTAGGCTAGAGAGGATTGGTGCGTCAGCACGTTTGGCAGCAAAATTTGCAGAAGAAAATCCGAATGTTTTTATGCGTCACAAAGACTGTTTAACTCCTACCTCCTTTAAAGACGATAAGGCTTTAGATTATCTGGAGTTGGCTGCTGCAATAGCTATGGAAATGGATCGCCCTTCTCATATGTACAACAAGACAAAGTGGCTTGGTAAGTTATATCAAGAAGGAGGTGGTGAAATTACCTATGAATTGCTTGGGAAGTATTTTTACGACTTTTATGTATCCAAGTTGAATAACTGGCCTTATATCGACAAAGCTTCAAAAGTCAAAGCTTCAGAAGCTTTGCTGTTACATAGAGAAAATGAATTTCATGCTGACTTCTCTCCTCGTAATTTTTCTTTTGTTTTACCCACGGTAAATCATATCAATGATCGTTTTGTGCAGTCTGGAGCCAGAGGGGAGCGGTCCCTTTGGACAAAGTTAAACATCCAGCAATCAGATGGCTCTCCAATTTCGTTACAGAGCCACAATGCCCGTCACTGGCTATCTACTATGGCTGAGCGTGGTGGTATGGATGAACTAACTTTGGCTAATTGGGCTGGTCGTGCAAAGGTTTCTGATAACAAACACTATGACCATAGAACTGAAGATGAGAAAAGTGATGCAGCCAGAAGTCTGATGCTTCCAGAAGATGCCAATGCTCTTGATAAAATCAACGTAAATTTACCCGTGTCATATGAAGATATTGGCAGGAAGGACATGCTGGGTATCGCTATCGTCACTGAGTTTGGGGTATGTGAGCATGATTACTCTATGATGCCTTGTCAGCGCAGTGGTGACTGTGAAACCTGCAAAGAGCTTGTATGCATTAAGGGGTTCGTATCATCGCTAGATCTTCTTAAAAAACGAGAAAAAGTAGTTGAAGAGCAATTTGATAAAGCAGGAAAAGATCATGAAATGGGGGCGTTTGGGACTGATCGCTGGGTGAGTTCTCTGGGTTGGCGACTTTCTCATATTCGAACCAAAATTCGCTTACTCGAAGACGACAGGGTGCCTGATGGCGCTGCGATCCGCATTCCTGAAGAGTTTGACCCTTCTCCTGTTAAAACGGTTCTATTGGAAAAGGGTTATGACACCGAAGTTCAGAAATCAGACTCAATCACATTAGATGATGATGTGTATAAATTGCTAGGGTTGTAATGATGCCGAAAATTGTAATTACACAAGCAAATATTAATACAGTTCTGAAGCTTATCCTTACTTGGGAGGGGAAGCTAACGTGGGGGCTGTTGTGCGAAAGGATTGCCAGAGAGCTTCAGGTTGACAAAGTGGAGCGCCAATCCTTAGCGGCTTATACTGCAATTCAAAAAGCTTATAGCGAGCGAAAAGAAGAGTTGCGCACTAAGTCGCATGAGGTTCAGAGAGTCTCTGATGACGTGACGGTGGAATATCTGAAAAAACAAGTCAAAGAGCTTCAAGCTGAAGTGTCAATCTTAAAAAATGAGAACAAAAGGTACAAAGAGCGATTCATTCTTTGGCAGTACAATGCGTATTTGAATGGTGTTCGGGTCAGTCGGCTTGATGATGTAGCTGATGTCTTAAATAAACCATTAACAGCAGTAAATCGAGCCAAAGGAGGGTGAGGTAGTGGCTAATGGACAGCAAAAAGCACAACAGAATTTAGAAGCCTTTATTAGCTGGTCAAGCACTATGACAGATGATGATTTTCGTCAGATTGTTCACCGTGGACAGTTAAATCGAGTTGAGGTTTCAAAAGGTGTTGGTTGTGCAAAGTCTGTCCTGCTTCAAAACCCTAGGGTGCGAGCACTGCTAGATGAGCTTGAAGTTGGCTTAAGAAAGCGAGGTGTATTGCCTCAACTGACTGATGCTGCAAATTCAGTTCAAGATCTACCTAAAGTTCACGATAGAACCCTCTTAAGACGCTCACAAGACTCAAAGCGTGTTGCTGAGCTAGAACAGGAGATCTTGACGTTAAAAATGCAGCTAGAGCGCTTTAAAGAGCTTTCAGAAGTAATTCACGAGCTGGGGCTTGATGAATTATGAATGAAGTTGCCGATCTTAGAATCACCTCTGTGTGGGTGTACAGCAGGAAGTGGGCATGCTTTTCAGGTGTTCCAATCGTTAGTGACGGATTCGTTAGAACTAGCGGAAAAGATATTGTAGTCGTTAAGACTAAGCCTGAGCTGCTGCCAATAAAACCTGCGGTAGGGCAACATTGGCGAATAACAGGAGTATCTACGAGTCGTATTGCGGCTCATGGTGATTTCAAGGTGAACGAGCACCATTTCATAGACCCAGAGCGCTGTGAAGTTACTCTGCCCCATGATGGTGAGAATTTTATTCGATTTATTGCCAAAGAAAAAGACTTTAGGGGCATAGGTGAAGTAAAAGCCAGAGAGCTTTGGCAAGCCTTCCAAAGAAGCATCTTTAATATTCTCCAGCAAAAAGATATCGGTAGGCTCACTAAAATTTTGTCTGAACAATCCGCTCAGAGCTTGATTGACGGGTTTCAAAAATACGCCAATCTAAAATACTCAACGTGGTTCTCTGATAGAAAAATCCCGCCATATATCCAACAGAAACTATTCAAATATCACAAAGAGAATTCGGTTCAGTCGATTATCGATAACCCTTATAGGTTAGTGACTTTCGGGATGCCTTTCAAAGCTGCTGATGACATAGCTATCGAGAGCTTCGACATTCCATTTAATGACATTAAAAGACTGATTGGATCTGTTGAGTACGCCCTTAAAAAGCACTCAAAAAGTGGAGGTCACACAGTTGCCGCACATCAAGATATACATCGCTCAGTATGGACTTTGCTTGGTAGCAAAGAATTAGCATCTAAAGCGTTAAAAATTGCTGACATTGGTAAGTCTTATTTCATCGACAGCGAGACAGGAAGTTATCATCATACGCCTTTACTTGTTATGGAAAAGGTAGTGGCTAAGCGGCTGCTAACTCTAAATGGCAGGGAGGATGGAACCAGTTTGGAGTTTGACTTAGCTTATGTTGAGGCATGCAAAGAGTTGCCCTACGACTTGACAGCAAAGCAAACTGACGCAGTACTCATATCGTTGGCAGCAAGCGTATCCTGTATTACAGGCGGAGCTGGTACGGGTAAAACGACCGTACTCAGAACAGTATTAAAAGCCTATAACCATATGGGGTTTGATATAAAAGCGATTGCTTTGTCAGGTCGAGCTGCTATGCGCCTGCATCAAAGTATTGGGTTTACCACATCAACAATTGCTGCGTTTTTAAGGCAAGATCCGATTGAAAGTGACTCTAAGTGCGTAGTAGTCATTGATGAAGCTAGCATGATTGATTTGCCCACCATGTATAAAATTGTTGCTCATACCAATCCTGCTGTTCGCTTCCTCTTTGTTGGAGATTATCATCAATTGCCACCCATCGGTGCGGGTTTGATTCTTGCTGACATTGTTAAGTCTGGTGTAATCAAGAACACTGAGTTAGACATCGTTAAGCGACAAAATTCAGCTTCGGGGATTCCTCACTATTCGAAATTAATCAAAGATGGTGAAGTCCCTGAAGAGTTGTCTATCGGTCATATTCACTTTCATGATGTTGCACTTGATGATGTAGCAGCTAAATGTGTTGAGCTATATGCACTGAGTCCTCATTGCAGTCAGGTTGTTGCTGCAACTAAGAAGCTGACTCTAGATATCAATATCCGATGCCAAAACAATATTAACACTGGCGCTCAGCGATTAGAGTTTGAAGAATTCGGAGAGCGATATAGAACCGATTTATTGTTGAACGACCCAGTGTTATTCACCAAGAATAACTATGATGCAGGTGTTCAAAATGGCTCCCTTGGTCGGTTGACCTCATTGGCACAAACAGCAGATAGCCATGGCTTAGTAAAACTAGATGATAGCCATGACGAAATTGTTATAACTAGAGCACTTCTTGACTCGTTGGAAGCTGGTTACTGCATCACTTTACATAAGGCTCAAGGCTCTCAGTTTAAGCGAGTCATAGTCGCACTTAGTAGCGCAAAGATGCTGGATCGAGCTTGGTTGTATACAGCCGTCACTCGTTCGGAGGATGAATTGCACATTGTCGGCTCACAGGAATGCTTTGAAAAGTCAGTGCGAAGTCTCAGTGCTCATCATAAGCGTCAAACTCATCTTGCTTACCTGCTTCAGCAATAGCTATAAGCCTCCTCAACTAGTGCATAAAAGTTAATTTTCATTTTACCCAGTTTTTTCAACACCTTCGTTCTTTGAACTGATATTTACTTCTAAACAGCGCTTTTGCTCAGATAAATTCAGTGCTATACCACGTCAACATTTGAGTGTTATTCAAGTATTTTATCACTGTTGGAGGGGAAGCGTGTTCTCAGTTAAATCGATTAATAGTGAGGAAGTGCTCTTAGATTCGGGGGAGTGTAATGGCAATCGGTATCGAATTTATTTCAAGAGTTGGGATGAAAACTTGAGATGGAGCGTTGCTGTCAATGATGACATTTTTGAGTCTCAAACTTCCGCACCAGGTATAAATTTAGCGGCTTGTCTAACTGATAATGAGCTGAGCATTGGTTGGTGGAGTGAATTGAGTTCTACGTTCAAGGCTAACGTGCTTCTTTTTAGTGATGAATCGGCCTATGTGCTTCAACTGGCAAGTAAGCATCAATGCATATTCGAGCTTGTTGAAGCGAGACCAGCTTTGCTCGCATTATTGCTGTTTAACACTGAGGGACAAGAAGCATTGATTGCAGTCGCTTCACAAGCTCAGAGAGAGATTTTGCCGATACTTGGTATGTCTGCATCAAAGAAAGTGTTGAAAGTGCTTAGCAAGTATTCCTGTGAGCGATTTGATAGACCGCAGATAGATAGATTGTTGGAGTTCCTGAGAGCTAACCCTAACAGCGATGCGCTTCAACACGAAGCACTGATAACTGATGCGACAATCAAAGTTGCCACTGCCCATCCTTGGCTTATTTCAACCGTTTTGTGGCGAAGTATTTGCCATCTCGAAAGAGTCAAAAGGAAGAGCTTTATTTCATTGATTGATGATTGCTTGATGCTTGCAGCGACTTTAGGTGTAGAGAATGAAAAGCGAGTAATTAGCTCCTTGAAGGGGTTAGAAGAGCTTCAAGCGTTGCATGATCGATGGGTTCTGAGAGTGAACTCTAAAACTATCGAAGACATACCTGTCGAAGAGTACGAGATGGCTTTTCATTTATTCCCGCTCCCTGATATTGATGGTATTGAAGCGATTAAGAATAGAGGAGAGCTGAGTGAGGAAGGAATTACTTTAAAGCACTGCATAGGCGCATATTTCGATCATATCTTTTTTGGTTGGTACTGTGCATACAGAGTCACCAAGCCGCAGCGAGCCACAATCGGGCTTAAATTAGCAGAAGATGGCAGTTTTACTTTAGACCAAATTCGAGGCCATAAAAACGCAAAAGTGAGCAAAGATACATCTGATTTTATTACAACGTGGTTAAAAAGAGGTAAGTATGAACAATAAAAAACAAGCAAAAGTCCAAGTAAAAACAGGTCTGGACTCTGGGAAAACAAAATATTCAGTCAATGAGTTATTAGGGGTATTATTGAGGAAGGCTTCTTCAGGTAGAAGTTAATTATATAGATGCTAACTTATGGTTTCATTAGTTAGCATCATTTTATTTCCAACTTATCAATTGAGTCGCATGATGAGTTATATATGGCCTAAACATAGACTTTTAAGTTTTGGTTTACTTTTATCATGCTTATTTGCGACAGGTTCGAAATTTACTAAGTCTCCCTTTTTAATCGATTGATTTTTAGGATATAAACGGGCAGGAAGATAAAACACGTTTTTGTCTTTGCTACTTTTAACCAAAGAAAAGTTTTTGGCTTCATGTTTAAAGATGACAATTCCGTTATGACGAGAGTCTAACTCTACACTTTCAAGCCATTCCTCAGCATTTAAATCTTCAAGTTTATCCATCTCTTTGGGTAGCTGTTTAAAACGTTCGATTTCTCCAATAACACAGAGTGTTGCATACTTGGTGTCGTTTTCGAGTAATTTGATAAGCTTTAAATTCGAGCTATTAATCCAGTTGATAACAGTAAGACAGTCTGCATATATTCTTGCTGTTTTATTGACGGCATTTTCAATGGAATAGTGTTCTTTATCATTCCACATTGGTTCGTGATGAGCTAAACGATTTCGAATAGAGTTGATATATACAAGTTTGTCCCGTATTTTTTTGATACTTAGAGGGGTTTTATCTTCTTTTATGGCATTTGGGAAAACTATACTACGAAGCGTTGGCCAGAGTTGTAGGTTAGTCGTTTGGTTGACATCGTAGGCGGTACTGCAAAATGAAATCCAAAAACCTAATGGTAGCTTTGATATTAAATTATCAGCTGTAATAGGCTTATTTTGCTTTACTAGTTGCCTCTCTGCGGTTTCAATGTGTCTCTTAGATTCAGCGGGGGATGTATTTTTCTCAATTTCAGTTTTAAACCACAAAATATCAACTAAAGCCTTTGCTTCTTCGATTTTTTTACCTTCATTAACAAGACGCTGAACTTCACTGTCAATGTATCCATAATATAGGGCATTACGCAAAGATACTTCAATGAGTTGTAAGGGAGGAAGAAGGTTAGAACATAAGAGTTTGTTCCATAAGTAACCTCCAACACATTCGATTTCATCATTGTTGAAATGAGAATTTTTATAAGTTGCTATTCTCTCTTGTGAGATGGATTGAATTATAGATTGAATTGTCACAATGTGGTCTCTAATGTGTTGATGGTTATAACTTTATCACAGAATTGACAAAGTTATAATTAGTTGTATAATTAACTTAAGATAGCTTGCTATCATGTGTGAGCGCCTTGATCCACTCAGAGAAGGTCTAGGTTAGCGAATAATATTTCAGAAAAGGTTCCGAATAGGAGCCTTTTTTGATCATAATGAGATAGTCGTCATTTTGTTCCAGTCGCTTATTTGTTGACGGCAAAGTAAAGTCTTGTTAAAGTTTGATCTGTTGACTGAATAGTCATCATGTGTGAGCGCCATGATCCACTCAAAGAAGGTCTAGGTTAGCGAATAATATTTTCAGAAAAGGCTCCTAAAGGAGCCTTTTTTGATCCAGTAAAAAGTAAACCTCTTCACACATTTAAAAGTGCTTTCTAGGTTCGGTTCTTTTGTTGTCAAAGTAACTATCTAAGCTCATCGTTTATACTTTAAAGAACTTGTCTCCTACTGATAATTCTAAAATTCTATTTTGTGTTACGAATTCATGCCCAACCAACTGAAGTTTATCATTTAAAACTGAGATGACCGTTTGAATTTTTCTTTTGTTAGCAAGTATCATTAGCTCTGATAATTTCTCTTCGTCTATAGACTCTAGGTAATCTTGTAAGGTGAACTGAGGCAGTTTGGCTTTACTTTCTTTTACGTATTCAACCATCGCCATATCAAAGGCCATTGATGCCGCTCTAGGTGCGCCGTCACCAGAAACTTTGTCTTCGTTTACAGTGGAAAATGTTAATGAACCGTTCGCTTCAGAATTTACCTTGAGTTGCAGGCTAAAACTCTTAAACAATTTTGTTGTGATGGACTTTAAAGGAGTATTAAAGCGAGTCAGATTTGTAGCTAATTCACCCATATACGATTCTAGCATAGCCCTAAGTTCTGCTATTTTATTATTCTTCCCGTTGACCTCATCTCTGATAAGCGAGACTTCATCTAAGACGTAAGTTAATCGCCCCCGCTCTTCCCTTTTTTCTTGAATAGCCTGCTCTATCAAAATGAATCCGCTTAGATGGCTTTCATTTGAAAGAGATTTGAATAGTTTCTTTTCAAGACCAAGCTGTTGGTTTAAAAGATTTTTTACTCTGGCTAGTTTTGAGTTTAAAATACCTGATTGCTTTTCGACATATTGAGCTTTTTTAATAAATATAGCGTTGTGAAACTCAACCGCCTCATCAAAGGTTTTAGTTAGGTTTGGAACCAAAGTTAGTGCTTCGTCATAAATCGCTTTTATCGCTGTCGAATCTACATGAGCAACTTTTGTTCGATAGTTTTTTATTGTTCTCTGATTGTATATTTCTTTTGTTTCTAGGTTGGTGATTTCATTTGACAATGTGATGATTTCACTACGATGTACTCTTAGTTTCTCAATTGCTTCATTCTGTATGCCTGTAATGTCATATGAATCTTCTCGTAAATATAAAAGTTCTAGAGCATCATCAATCGAGGATACTTTATCTGAAAGCTCAGACTCTTTACTGCCATTTAATAGGAAGCTACTTCTGAGCTGAAGAGTCTTTATTTCCTGAATTAATTCGAATTCTTGAGTTAGCTCATGATGTCCATCGAACCCAAAAATGTGGGAGTATATTAATGTGTATTCATCGTTGCTTGTAAAAAAGGAATTAAATCTAAATACGTTTCCAGAAGAGCCTTTATCTAAACGAACGAATCGACTTTTAACGCTGTTATAGGAAGGTTTTTCAACGTCATAACCAAATATTTTTGCCACCGCAGTTTTAAACTTATCTTGAGAGCTATACTCTTGTTCATTTATCCAGCTAAGGCGTCTTAATCGAGTGCCTTTTTTCGTTAGCTGAGCCTCTACTTTTCTTGTTACCGAGTAGTCGATGCCGTTAACGTTTAGTTTTAGAGTGAATGTAAGCAGGCCTCCTGTAACCAGTTGATAAACACTTTCGTTTACAGTTTTTGAGTCTGGGTCTTTCCAAATACTATCGCCATTAGATCCAAGGCAAAAATTTATAACTCTTAATGTAGTGCTTTTTCCTACTTGGTTGCCGTCATCATCTTTACTCGTGATGATATTAATTCCATCTTGAAAATCGATGTTACGAATTACTCTGTGACCCTCAGATACAGTTAGGTTTCTTAATTGCATAACTTTATGTCCCCTGTATCTGTTAGGATTATGTAACCTGTGATAAATAGCCAGTCGAGTCCAAATATTAGATAAGAAAATGATAAGGTTTCGTGTTCGCTATTATATTTGTTTAGCAATATTATTGGGTTGATAGACTCAAATTGATAAAGCTTTAGAATGCCAAGAATGTTGCCACCAATGACAAACAAACTCTTTTTTGGTGTTTGAAAATTGGATGCGATCATTGTGGCTTCTCTAATATTTGGCAGTTAATAAAGCCATAACAAACAATGAGTTCTTGCGCTGCTTCTACTAACTCGATGGGAGCATTTATGTGACCAGAGCAAGAGCTAATAATGGTTGTCGCCACCTGATGAATAATTTTGTCAGCATTGGCTGATATTATTTCTTGTGCTTTTGGTTTATCTGAAGGGTCAATGCTGTTATCTAGAAATAGCTTTCTCTTGCAACCTTTGTACTTCTTATTTATTGCCCATAAAAAAGTGACTTTGGCATTGGGATTCTGGTCATCAATGCTGTCAAGTATACCTTCTATTAAGGCCATGTAGCCTGTGTTTTCCCTTATGTCATCGGCATATATCTTTACGGAGTTATAAGATATCTTATCCTCAACATCAGGTATTTCAGTGGTGTTACCTATTTCTTCGTATTGAGGTTGGTAAGCAGAAATTATTTTATCTAATAATGGTATCAAAATGGAAGGTAAGGAGGTTGCGTGTTTATTGATAGTTATGCTAACGGGACTCTCCGTTCCAGTGCTGGTTATCGCAATTCCGTTATCCGAAGCTTGAGTTTCACCTATCCTCTGTAAATTCATCTTGATTACTTCTTTATAGTTACAGGGCTATGACTTCCAGAGCTATCAACAGCAACGGAGTTGCCAGTTGCACGTGTTGTTCTGCTTGGTGAGTTTTTAGAGCTAACGTGAACTATGAGCAGTAAGACAAATGCAACAAAGGTAGCAGCTAAGCTATAAAGAAATGCGTTATAGGTCTGTTGAGCTGTTAGATCGGAAAAAATCCCAAGGCTAAACCACTCTTGATGCATAGAATAAAAGAGAGCAGTTGCTATAGCTGTAAGCCCAAAGCCTGCTTTGAGTGAGGTAGATAGGAGGTTTAGCATTTCAAATTCCTTTTCGTTTGGCTAATTTTTGACATGTTACCATCAGTTTCATAAATAAGCAGTATTTTCAATTGATTAAGTGTTTTCTTTATTAGTCATTTGGTTGTAGCTCAAATTGGCTTCCAAGACTGGCTTCATCATAAGCAAGTACAGCAAGGCTCATGGTCGATTTTTATTTTAGAAACATAAATCTCTGTTTTTGCTATGCACTGCGTAGAATTTGAATGGGTAAGTGTGCTTACATAGGAAAGGGTGTTCAGTTGTCAGTTATAGGCGTAAGGAGGAGGCGTTGGCTAGAAAAGGGAGCGGTTTAAGGTTAGCTATTAAAGTTGTTAAGGCTATTGATAAGGCTGGTAAGCAAGCAGCTAGAGATACTGAGCGGAGGCAAAAGGCAAACGCTAGGGAACAAGCTAAAGCTGAGAGGGAGTATCAAAAGCAATTAAGGGAGCGGGAGCGTGATGCAATTAGTGCGGAAAAAGATAGGGCTAGTCGAGCTAAGCAAACTGAAAAGTTAAATGCTGCTCAAGCCAAGCAACAGTTCAAAGATTCGCTTATTGATGCCCAAGAAGAATATGCTGAGAGATGCTCAGAAAGAGCCGCTTTACGTAAACAATTTATTAATGCAGTACTAAGGTAGTCATTATGGATAACAACCTCCTTATCGTTATAGCTATAGCTGTTTTAGCCGTAATTATTAGCTATTTCGTTGCCAATCATAACTTCAATAAAAAACTAAACGAATATAAAAATAGTGTTAATCAAAAGCTCGATGAACACAAAAGTATTGATGAAGCTTTGCACCAAATAAATGCAAAGATGGCACTTGTTAAAATTGAGCTTGATGATGACTCCAAAGAATTGGAGCGTGTGCAAGTAGAGACTGCTGAGTTACAAGAACTTAAGAAAAATGAAAAGCAGTTATTAGAAAATGTTCAGTTGCATACGTCAGCGATTTCTAAGTTAGAAGCTGATGAAGAAAAGCTTGTGTTAAGCATATCTAAGCTTGGTGTGGAGCAGGAAGAGTTAATGGGAATGTTAGATTTATATTCTCGTTTGGATGAATATACGACATGCGGCCATTTTGAAATGCCTGACTACCTCTATGAGACCTCAGTTAGATTTGTTGAGGAAATCAAAGATGTCAGGGTTCAGCAAAAAGAAATGATTAAAGATAAAGAAGCAGTCACTTACCCTGATACGACAATCATCTCAAATGATAAATCGTTCAATAAAAAGATTCTAGACGGGCAAGTCAAGTTGATGCTAACTGCATTTAATACAGAATGTGATTTTCTTATTGGTAAGGTTAGCCCAAGTAGTTTTGGTCGAACTTTGGAACGCATAGAAAAGCTTGCTAACACTCTTGAGAAATCGGCAGCCACCTTAGAGTGTGGCTTTAACATCAGTTACGTAGAGCTAAAGTTTGAAGAGTGTAAACTTCAATATCAATACACACTGAAGAAGCAGGAAGAAGTCGCAGAGCAAAAGCTAATTAAGGAACAGATAAGGGAAGAACAACGGGCTATCAAGGAATATGAACGAGCTATTGCTGAAGCTGAAAAAGAAGAAAAAATGTATAGGGATTTACTGGATAAAGCACGAAAAGAGCTATCTGAAGTATCTGAAAGTGAAAGGTCTGTCGCAGAACTTAGAATCGCCCAACTTGAGCAGCAATTATTGGAAGCTGAGGCTAAAGAAAGTCGAGCTAAGAGTATGGCTGAGCAAACTCGAAAGGGTCATGTTTATGTAATTAGTAATATTGGCTCATTCGGAGAAGATGTATACAAAATTGGGATGACTAGGCGTTTAGAGCCTATGGATCGTGTCAAAGAGTTAGGCGATGCAAGCGTACCGTTCCCATTCGATGTGCATGCAATGATATACGCTGAAGATGCTCCAGCACTTGAAACGGCTCTTCATCGAACATTTACGTCATTACGGGTTAATGCTGTAAATCTTAGGAAGGAATTCTTTCAGGTGGATCTCGACTCTATAAAAGAGGCTGTTGATAATATTGATGGGATGGATGTTGAGTTTAAGATGACAGCTTTAGCTGAAGACTATTATGAAAGTCTTCGTTTACAAGAAAGGTTAGCTGCCTAATCTCTACTAGTAAAAAAGCCTTCAGTGTAAAGGGTGAAGGCTTTGCCTATTACTGTAAACAAGGATGTAAATATGGGTAAAAATACGGCTCAGCAACATTTCTTCGAGTTTTTAAGAGAAAAGCAAAAGCTATCGAAAACCTTTAACAAGGCCGAAGTAATCAAGGCTACTAATTGGAAGCCTGATACATTTAAAACGTACTTTGGTAAAGGTCAAATAACGCAGTTTGTAGTTAAATTAGCTGTTGATGAATTTGAAGCTATAAATACGCTCGACATCAAATTTGTTGAGTTCAAAAAGCGGTTGTCACAAAGTAAACACTATCAAGAGCTTGGTCATAAGTGTAAGTCTAGTCTTGCTAAAGCATTGCTGAAGAAGTCTCGTGACAACATGATGTTGGCGCTTGAGTTGTACAACAGGCCGTCATTGGAAAACAAGCTGGATGGTTTTGTTGTCTTGTTCTCTATGTCTTGGGAGCAATTGATAAAGGCAATACTAATTGAAAGAGATGGCGAAGATAGTATCTACAAGCCGCCATCAAAAAAAGGCATTAGAGAAACCATATCCTTAAGAGTCTCTTTGGATCGACTATTTAAAGGTAACGATTCAATTAGAAAGAATATCGAGATAATAACAGGCTGGAGGGATAAAGCCGTTCATCTGCTGATGCCAGAATTACAAGGCTTAGCCTCTAGGATATTCCAATCGGGAGTCTTGAACTACTCGGCAAAATTTGAGCAGTTTAGTGATACCCCCTTCCTTCATGCACAGCATAGCGGCATGCTTTCTTTAGTTGGCGACTTCAAGCTCCCTCCAGCTTCTGTTCTCAAAACAAATTATGGCTTAGCGGCAGATGACATTCTGGAGCTGGCTATGGCCGCTGAAGAGGAAATTAAAAACTCTAACGACATTGAATTTGCAATACCCATTAACGTCTCTCTAGTGTATGCCAAGGATGGGCAAACGATTATTGCCAATGCAAGCGGGAATAAAGAAGACTTACAGAATCTAAAAAATGCCCTAATTATCAATAAAACAGTGAACGCTGAAGAGTCGCACCCTTTAACTCAAGATAATGCAATTAAGGCTATTAATGTGGAGTTGGAAAGCACTTTCGATGAGGGGAAGTTGAATCGTTGCCTTATTGCAAGAAAGGGAGGTAAGCCCAATTTTAACCGTAATTGTTTTCAATCCTGCCTACAGAAGCTCAAGTGGAAAATGGACAACAACGACTATCACTTTTACCAATCCATTGCTAATAAACACATCTATTCCCCTTTAGCGGTTCGTGAAGTAGTGAAGCGGGTTACTGAAAATGAGAGTTTTTTGTCGGAAGCAAAAGCAAATTTTAACCGTAAGTAGGCTGACAATCTGTTTCCATATTTAGTATCGCTTTCAGATTGATATAGCTAAAGAGGTCGTTGGTAGTAAATGAAAGAACGATATGAGAACAATACATTTTCTAGCGGAGCCATTAGCAGGTTAAATGCTACGGTTGGTTTTAATGGAAGTTCTGCGCCAGAAGGTAAGCCGAGATCCAATACCGATTATGCAAAAGGATATGCTAATGCATCTCTTTTGCTCATTAATACTGCTCTAGAGAGTAAAGAGTTTAAACACTCTGTAGATTACCTTGTTTATCCTGTTTGTTTTAATATGAGGCACTCGGTTGAGCTTAGATTAAAAAAGTTATGGACTGATTTAGAGCTGTTATCAACCAAACGGACTCATATACTTACAGTGTATAGGGGGGCTAAATTTGATGCTGAGCCAGCTTTAAGGGGATACCTGGAGATTTTCCCTAAAATTGACCAAGTAATAACTCATAATATTAATAGTCTTTGGCTACTTATTAAAGAATATGCTCCCATCATCGATAGTCGGTTTGATGAGGTTATTTCTATTCTAGATAGTTATGTCGATGATATCGCTAATATTGACCCTACAGGCCAAACTTTTCGTTATCCTGCTAGTAACGACAGTAAGGTGCATTTGGCTAACACTCCACTGATTAATTTTGTGATTCTAAGGCTTAGGTTTGAACCATTAGTTGAGATATTTGATTTTCTAGAGTCACTCATTCAAGATGTTAAATACGAGTATGGCTGGGCGAAGCAAACTAATTCCTTATCCTATTTTGACATCACGAATGTATGCATGCTTATCAATTCATTATCACCAAATGGTGACATTAAACTGTATGAGTATCGTGATGCTGTTAAGGCTAACTACCCGATGTCTAATAAAGAATATGGCGAGCTATTAGACATCGTTGGCTCAAATCAATACCTGAGTAGTATTGTCAGAAAAGAAGTAGGATTCAGATATCTAACCATTGATTCATTTATGACCTTTTGTAATGTGATTTTTGAATTTTGGTCATTAGATTCATTCAAAGAATATTATAATTCTGAGGGTAATTACAGTCTTGGGGAGATAGATGTATCAGCCGTAATGGATGATATGTTGAAAGAACGAAATGCAATAAGTCGGTTGATTGAACATCTTTCTGAGAATGAAATTTTAGAACTTTTTTCAATCTATGATGCTCGTCATGAAACATTTATTTTTGAGATATTTACCAAAGTTAAGAACGACATTTTTAGTGCTTCTAAGCGTGATGATTTTGAAATATCATCGTTTGTTGGTTCATATGGTATTGGACATCATATAGTTACAGCAACAATTAAGATGCTCTATAAAATGGGGTATCACGCTTTTTTTCATGATTTAGCTTCCCTTTACAAGCTGTATGATTTGCCTTGGTGTGTCGAGCTGTTGAAGAAAGAGTATCTACCCTACCTAAATGAATACATGTGGTTTAATGAAAGACTAGCAGAGTTAAAGTGCAAGGTTGACAATGCTAACGGTTATTTGGCAAAGCACCGTAAAGCTTTAGGTGATTAATGCTTCGTAATACTACATGCCTGAAATTATTTAAGCTTCAACCTTAGAGACTAATAACGAATGAATTTACAATTAAGTGATTTGGACGAGTTGCTGCAATCTGTAAGAAATAGATATTCACAAGAGTATTTAAGAGAAGCTGTGATTGCATATCGAGCAGGTGCATATCGTGCAGCAGTAACATCTACATGGATATCAATTTGTGTCGATGTAATCCAGAAAATAAAAGAATTGAGTGTAGGTGGGGATGCTGCCGCAGCCAAACTTGAAGTGAAACTTGATGCTATTCAACCAAGTGATGTACGAGGAATGCTAGACTTTGAGAATGATATATTACGAATAGCACATGAAGAATTGGGGGTTATCTCACTGATAGAGAAAACTCATTTAGAACGAGTTAAAGAAGATAGAAATATATGTTCTCACCCAACATTTTCCACAGATGGTAGCCAGTTTGTCCCTTCTCCTGAGTTGGCTAGATCTTACATTGTGCAAGCTGCTAACTATCTGTTGACTAACGCTCCACTAAAAGGAAAGGTTGTTGTTCATCAGATGTTTGGGCTTATCACTTCTATTTCATTTCCTGAAAATAAAACAAAGGCGTTTGAAGTCTTAAGTTCTGAAAGGTACTTGGGGCGTGTGAAAGAATCTGCTATTCGTAATCTAACTATTATATTATTCAAGCGCCTTTTTAATGATGAAGATTCAATGGCTTCAGGGGTGTTGCTCCAGATAACAGCAGCCTTAATAGCCATTAACCGCATAAACTCAGAGGCGTTTAAATCTGCTTGTCGAGATAATTTGATTAAGTCATTAGCAGCATCTTCAGATGCGACCCTTAAGAGATTACTTCCAGTGCTGAGTGAGATGCCTGAGCTTTGGAGGTATGTAGAGGAAGCTACTCAGCATAGGTTAGAGCAAGTCATTGAGAACATGTCAGTAAAGGAGCTGGTTTTATACAGGGTAAGTAGTGTAGCGTCAGCAATTCCTAGTGTTGAGGTTTACTTTCAAAGCTCTATTGATGATATCAAATGGGTCGACTCTAGTATCTTATTAAGTGGCTCTCCATCGGTAACCTTACTCGAACAAGCTATTGAGTTCTTTGTTAAATCGGGTAGTTTTGATTCGGCCTACTCGAATGGGGTCAATATTCTACTGAAATACGCTGGTTTTTTAGATGATGAAAAATTGACGGAGGTATTCGAGGGCGTGTATAGAAATAAAACTTATGGTATTAATCAGATATTAAATGCAGGTGGAATAGGTGAGTTTTTTGCAAGCCTGTATAGCAAAACACAAGTAGGGAATGTTTCTAAGCATACTGCTTTGTGGCTTGCCTTTAGAAATGAAGTTGTTAAAAAGGGATATAATTATCCCGATTTGGACGGCTTTATGGAGGCTGATGGTATAATCAAATTGGAAGCTGCTGAAGTCGCTTGATAAGCCGAAATTGCTAGGGCGTATATAGTGTCAATTTAGAAGTAGATATTTAGCTGTATAGCACTCTTTGTTTGCGAAATTTTCACTTGTGTAAATTTAATGGGAACTAAATCAGTTTGAAATGCCATCTAGCTGGGTGTGTTACTCACTCACTCGGTAGTTAAATTTTGTTTTTACCATAAACTACCGTTCTAGATCCCTGTAATTACAGTAATGTAAGAATAAGCTGTAAAATACATTTAAACCCAGTCTAATGACTGGGTTTTTCTTTTTCTGACACTTTCGTTTGTCTAAATATGTCCTATATTAGACTAGCGGTTAAAAATCGTGTCAGAAAAGGAGTGGTTATGTAATGCCCGATTGCCTTATTAGCCTCATCAAATGAGGTAAACTCCGCTCTTGGACTTAAGACACCGTTTATTACTTTTGCTCGTCATCAGGATAGAGTTCGGCAAATAAATATACTAAACATAAACTGTTAAGCGGCATAACGGGATTTGTCCAAATCATACGGCTGTGACGCCCAGCTTCACCAAATATTTCAAGTAGAAAATCCGAAGCACCATCAAGCGCTTTTGGATGCTCAAAGCAAGATTCATGGACATTCAACACACCCTCCAAACGGTAAATTTGTTTTATCCGCGTAAGCTCACCACAAGCCTGTTTTAATTGCGCAATGGCATTGAGAGTTGCAAGACGACATGCAGCATATCCCTCACTCACGGTATGCTCTGCTCCCAATTGTCCTTGATACTGAAGCACGCCCTTTAAATAGGGAAACTGCCCCGAGGTCATTAACTGGTTGCCGACGATTGAATAGGGCTCGTAATTCCCAAGTCCCCTAGCGACTTGAGGTAATGCAACCCCTGCGGTCATTAACCGCGATTCAGGAGTGATCATCATGATGTCGCCTGGTGTGACAAGGTCTTCGTTGGATCCAGGAGCGGTGCTAACCAAGCCGTCAAATGCTGAGGATTGGTCATCAGCCAGTTCGCTGCCGCCTCATCTTCTGTCATCCCTTGTCGATTAACCGCATAATCGAGCTCTGCAACAATTTGATTCGACATTACTATATTATCGAGTACCTTAATTTGTTCCGGCGAGAAATTACGCGTTAGCTCCACCTTACGGGCAAGCAACACTGCTTTATCTTTACCACCGAGCAAACCTCTTGGATCCTGAAGCTCACGAATACGGTATTGGTGATGTAAAAACTGAGGGTGCCACAGAGGAACAATCACCCAATCATTCACCGCTGCTGCAGATTCAAAGGCCGCGACACAATCAGCCTGAGTGCCAGTTTTAAATTGATAACCCGCCGCAGTTAATCCATATTGCACCATGATATTTTTAGAAAATCGTGTAATTCCCGCACCTTCACCAATCCCTTGAATTGTCGGCCGCATACGTTGCTGGACTTCAGGTTTGAGTAAATCCTCAATGCTCGACACTAATTCTGCAGGCACATAGTCGGGCACACCCCAGAGCGCATAGGGCTCATAATGCAGCCCGAGTTGCTGCGTAGGTACTCGCTCTTCAACGTGTTGTCGATAAATCCCATGGCTATGAGGTAGCCATGCAGAACAAACCATATCCACTTTGCCTTCACCTAGCCGATCAAAATTAGCCTCATGCAGTGCATAGCTTCGTTGTACCTCTTTACCCATAACTCTTATTACCTGAGCCACTACAGCCGCGGTAACGCGGTGGAAACTCAAGTCCGTCACTCCCATGCGAATAACCTGCTCACCCTGTGCACTTTTGCTATTCAGGCTTGTACTCTCATTCTGTGAACTCATGCCCATTGCGCCTCGGTGAAATAACCCTAAAGATGCCAAGCTTCCCAGCCCCAGCGTTTGTAATAATTGTCGCCTAAAAGAATCAATCTTTGGCATGCTCAATCTCCTTAGTATCTAAAATGGTGAGTCTGTCCATCGCAATCCCTACGATGGTGTTGTGCTTTGCATAGGGAAAAATCACCTCTACTTTGATGCCATTCGGATCTTCGAGGAACAACTGATGTTCACCAATTTCGGGCACGATTCGTTCCTGAAAAGTCATCCCTTGCTGACATAAATGTTGCTGCATCTGGTGTAAATCTGTGCCGCGAAACGACAAATGATCAACACGCCCAGAACCATAGAGGTTGCTACTCTCCCCTAAATAAACCTGTAGCGCTTGATCGCCTGCAGCCACTAAATGCAAGATGGGTTTATCCGAGGCATAGAGCCAATGGCCTGGAAAACCAAACTGTGGCCGCCAACCGAGTTTCAAGTCCAGAATGACTTGATAAAATGCGAGCGTCTCAACCAGTTTTGGGGTTCTGATAGTAAAGTGGTCTAATCCGATTATGTTCATATTGTTATCCTCTGGCAGTATTGACTCAGCATTGCCAAGTGCGGAGCCAAACGGTTTCAACTCAAACGAATTACGTGAGTAAATTCAATTAAGCTCAGTACTTGGCGTAAGCCGATAAGATTAATTCCCGCGAACGCCCGCAGCCAAAGGCTTGAAACGGAAAATGTAATAAGGTGGACTGTTTTCAGCTTTGCCATTATTGAAAGGCGCTGACAGCGGTAATTGTGCGGCGCCTGAGTACAAATAACCTTGCTTGCCATAACTCACGCCGTCGGGCCACACCATACGTTCATCATGCACATAAGTACGGTACTGACGAGACTCAGCGGGTATCACTCCAATGGTTCGTTCACCCACTTCCGTCAGGTACAAATTATTGGCTTCATCGATACTTAAGCCGCCGTTATTAGGTTTGTTGGCATAGGTCTCCACTTTGGCTGAGAGTGCCGCAGGTGTAAGCGAAGGATTGATTAAATCCGTCATTTGCACTCGGTAGATTTTGTCTTTATTCATGGGGGCAAAGTAGAGCCATGTTTGTGTTTTATCTAAAGCAATACCATCGGCACCCACATAGACTTCAATCTGCTTACGGTTTTTTGAGTCCTTGTCGATAATAAGTGGCCGTTGCAAATCAGGCATTACACTGTTATCCCCCTGTAGTAGGCGACGGCTAATACCAGTGTTTAAGTCTACGACTACCAATGCGGCCTTATCACCTATGGGGCCGGTGGCAATGCCTTCATCGGCAATCACTATAGTTTGATGCCTTGATGAAATAACAAAGTCATTATGCTGTGATTCTGCAAGCGAGACAGGCGCTGGCAAGTGAATAATGCGGTCTAATTGATTTTTCTTGGTATCCCACGCTACTATTTTAGGTTCAATGCGTGGTGTCTGCTGACCAGAGTCCAATAGCCAGACTCTATCTTGATCATCAGTTCGCAAACCCAAAACCCAATTAAGGCAAGTATCAGGATCTTTGGCTTTACCCTGTAGGTCATGGCATTGTTGCCAATCTGCATTGGGAAATGGCTTGCTGCTGCCATCAGCTAAAAGCTCAGCAACCTTAGTCTTAGGTTGATAAAAAGGGTGATAACTGAAAATCAATCTGTCAGTCGATGTGAAGGTAATGCCGCCTACGGCCCCATCTAGTTCGGCAAAAACTTCCATTTTTGCCAGCGGCGCTGTCCTTGTTACTGCCAATGTGTGACAGCTCAACAGGCTGGTTATCAATAACACCAATGTTTTTGATCGTATAGGGGATATCATTAAATCGGAAAATTTTATCATCTTTATTCTCCTTAACGTGGGCCAGCTAACAAGGTTAAGCTTGCATCGGCTAGCCTATGCTGCCAAAGATAAAATCCCACCAAAGCAGGCGTTGCGCCCTTGTCTATAGGTAACTGCGCCACATCCAAAGCATGGACAGTCCACACATAGTGGTGTTGACGCCCCTCCGGCGGGCAAGGTCCAATAAAGCCAGGCTTACCCAAATCGGTATTCGCTTCAACGGCACTACTGGGTAATTCTCCACCGTCTACGCCACCAGGAAGCGTGGATACTTGTGCTGGAATGTCATACACCACCCGATGCCAAAAACCACTGCCTGTCGGTGCATCTTTGTCATAAAAGGTGACGGCAAAGCTTTTGGTGCCAGCTGGCGCATTTTGCCAAGTTAAACTTGGAGCGAGATTTTCGCCCGAACAGCCAAATTGGTTCCAATAATACTTAGGCGGAATAGTTGAATTATTACTCAAGCTGCTTTTTAAATTAAAACTCTTGGTACTGTTATCAGCCATAACATTATTAATGCTGGCGGCCAAAATAACAGTAACCAAAAGGATACTATTGGAACAAGATAGGCGGGTTAATTTCATGTTATGTTTACACTCATAGTTTGTTAGAGACTTAGCATAGCAATTAAAATATTTTGATAAATAGCATGTGGATTGAATGAGTTTCAAAAAATATTGTCTAATAAATGCTTGTAAAATCACAACAAATAAGTAACAACTCATCAGGTGTCATCATGTAGGGAGGTCGCTATTATCTGGCCTACAAACTAAGTTACCGTGGAACTGAGGAGATGTTCGCTAAGCGAAATATCCATTTTAACCACTCAACCCTGAACCGTTGGGTTATCAAATATGCGCCGAAACTCGAAGGTATATTCAGGAACAGAAAGTGTCGAGTCTCTGGCTCGTAGCGAATGGACGACACCTACATAAAAGTAAAAGGTCGGTGGGTTTACTATTATCGAACCGTGAACAAGTACGGCGTTATTATTGATTTTTATTTGAGTGGAACTCGTGATGAGCCAGCACCCGGGAATTTTTCAATAAAGCCATCAACTAGCCCGGCTTACCTGAAAGGTGGTCATTGATAAAAGTGGTGCCAATGCCGCGGCATTAGGTACTGTCAATATTCGTCTTTGGTTATCTGGACATATGCAGTTGATGATCGAGGTATTGGCGGTTAAATATTTGAATAATATTGTCGAGCAAAGTCATCGAAAAGTGAAAGGCAAAATACATCAATGTTTGGGTTGGAAGTCTTGGGCAAGGGCCAAATGAACATTGGCAGGCGTTGAGCTTTGGTCCATGATTAAGCAAGGGTAAATGGACACCACTGAAAAGATGACACCATGGGAACAATTTAATTTTTTAGCAGCCTAATTGCACCTGTGTGACCCCGTACCCTCAAATTATAGCGCCGATACCTCAGTTTGAGACAGAAGCAGCATCTCTTAGTTTGTCACTTTGGCCCCAGAAGGTGGCAAAGTCTTCAAGTGACATGCCAGATTTGTTGGTCATTTCAGCGTCACACTCCTGGCTGTAAAGCTGCTTCATGATTGAAAACTCTGCTTTGATCACTGCGCCCATTATCGCAGTATTTCCCCGCTTATCCTGCAGGCAGGCATTGGCACCCTGTTCGAGTAATGCCGCTGTTGCCAACTCTTGACCGTTATAGGCAGAGACCATCAGCGCGGTATAGCTTTGGCCATTGCGTTGATCAACAGGAAACCCAGCTTCGATAAAGTGAGTTAACACCTCAACATCGCCAGTTCTGGCAGCGGCAAAGTAATACTCCATGAGTAACTGAGTCTGTTTCTCGATAGCCTGCTCAGCAGGCTTTTCTTTGTGAGCGTGCTCGGCTGCAAGTGGTGCAGCGAGTGAATAAGAGACATAAAGCGCTGAGGTGATAATACTCGCGCCTAAGTTAGCACAGAGTAAAAAAAACATTGATTTCAGTGACAGTGAGCTAAACATTGAACTGGCCCTCGATTAAAAGATGTCGATCATTGGTATTGAATATTTATTTGGTGATTTCCGGTTGCCCGCAAGACGCACTCTAAACAGGGCAGAAAAGAGCAAAATTACGTCTTGCGGGGCTTACTGGGTACTTCCTATACTGATTGGTATTAATACTTGCCCTTTAGTATTAAATATCGATTGATTGTTACATTAGACTTCCCTGATGTTCTACTCTTTGCTTCACTTCGTTTAAATCACCATTAACGGCTTTAGTGAGTCGCTTACCAAAATTTTGGTCAGCGAGGTAGAAGTAGCTCAACATCTGATGCTTAACATTACTGTCTCTTACTTGACCAAGGTCGCCAGATAAGTTGGTGATCAAATCACTCTTATCTTGCTTGCTTAGGCTGCGATAAAAGATCCCTGCTTGAGTAAAGTTATCTTGCTTACCAATGACTTTTTGCTGCACGGTGCCAGACACTGGCGTATTACCTGAGCGGTAACGGTTATCTTCAGCGAGTGCTAAATGACTACTTGGCTGATAGTTAATGTCACTCGTGGTGTGGCCGTAGTTCAATGCACCATCTTGGTTGTGATTCGCAACTTTCACTCGTGTTTGGTTAATCGGCAGCTGTGATAAGTTGGCGCCTAAACGATACAGCTGTGTATCGGCATAGGAGAAGATACGCCCTTGCAGCAATTTGTCTTCCGATGGCTCGATACCTGGGATTAAGTTGGAAGGAGCAAACGCGGCCTGTTCGGTTTCTTGGAAGAAGTTACCCGGAACACGGTTTAAGGTCATTGTGCCTACGGTTGTTTCAGGCACATCAAGCCACATTTTCGTTGCATCGAGCGGGTTGTAATCAAACTTACTGAGATCTTCTGGGCTTAATACTTTGACTTTTAGATCCCATTTAGGAAAATTGCCTTTACCAATCTCGCTATACAGATCGTCGGTTAGGTGGTTGAAGTTTTTACCTTGCATCTGTGTGACTTCTGCCGGTCTGAGTCCTTCAACACCTTGCTGGCTCTTCCAGTGAAACTTCACGTATTTAACTTGGTTATCATCATTAATAAACTTATAGGCATGTACGCCCCAGCCATCCATTTTACGGTAGCTCGATGGCGTGCCTAAATTGGTGTAAACCCAGGTCAACATGTTGGTGGCGGTGCCTTCATGGCTGAAGAAATCAAAGTAACGATTAGGGTCTTGGATATTCGTAATAGGTGACGGCTTTAGTGAATGCACCATGTCAGGAAACTTAATGGCATCACGGATGAAGAACACAGGCAGGTTATTACCAACGAGATCCCAATTACCTTGCTCTGAATAGAAGCGTGTCGCGAATCCACGAGGATCACGTAACGTTTCCGGTGAACCTTTTGAATGGATAACCGTTGAAAAGCGAACAAATACTGGCGTTACTTTTCCTTTTTCAGAAAAAAGTGCTGCTTGCGTTAGTCCACTAAGGTCATCGCTGGCAACAAACTCACCATGCACACCAGTACCTCTGGCGTGAACAACACGCTCAGGAATACGTTCACGAGCGAAACGTTGTAGTTTTTGAATCAACTGAACGTCCTGTAAAAGCACGCTGCCGTTACTGCCTGCAGTGATTGAGTTTTGGTTATCGCCTACAGGGGCACCATTGTCACGGGTTAAGGTTTCAGCTTGGACACTAAATGCCAGACTCATCGATAGTACTAAACAGCTTTTTCTTGTTAGATCCATTGGGATTCTCATTATCTACAACACACGCTCTTTCTGCCTGTAATCAGTGTAGAACGGAAATAGAGATTAAAAGAAGCGATCTTTATCGATTGAGTGAATTGTTAAAATCTATTAAGCCTATATTTCATTTAGATTTTTTAATTATCTTTAGTATTCTAGGTCTAAGTACAAAAAGTGGTAAAAACGACAACGGGTACAGGTTAAGCCATTGATTAACAATAATGAGTTACTGATATTTGCAAAAAACATTGACCGATATGGAAACTGACTTAGACTAATGTCATGTTAAACGGGGTATGAGCACCACCAGAAAGGGATAGACTCTCTACGCGGAGCCTATAGCCAGACATCAGCCAAATACACAATATATTGTTTTTTAATGCTAATAACTTTATATACTGACTTTAGTATGTGATTTCTGTTGTCTGATTCAAGTAACCGTTTTACGTCACTATAGATCTCATAAGTTTCTTTGACGGGTCATTGATCCTTCTCGCCTCAATGAAAACAACAGCCTCTTTTTCAGATAAAAAAACCACACCGTCTATATGAGGGTAGCTTCTACTATTTTGCTTTAGAGGCGCTTATAGCCAAGTAAATGCATCATCTTCACTATTAGTTAAACTTTTAACAAACAAATCTGATTAGCTTTCATAAAACCTGTCAATTTATGCGCAGGATAATAAAAATTAAGAATATTTCCGTGCTCATACAACTGGTTAATTGACGTTTTTTGGTAAGTGTAAATTTAGAGTTACTGTGGTGCTGTTTTGGTCTCTATATCGCTAGGGTTCATTCACTCCGTTGCTGATTTTGATTTTTACCATGAACTGCCGTTCTAAGACAGATATAAATTAAAAGTGTCAAAATAGGTATCTAAAATACAACTAACCCATTATAAGCGAAGGTTTTATTATTGCTTCAACCCCCCTTATTTTAATATCGGCACCCTACCTAAAAGTACTACTCCTTTGTGTTGGTTCTTCATTTTGACGGGTAATTCGTTCTGTTTGAGACATTAACTATCACCAATTGCTGTTAGGGTAACAAAATGACGCAGAGCAGCTAGTTCTCAATTTGAATCAAATCAAATTAGCGGTGAGTCGGTTGCAGATTATTCAACAAGGATTGTGCTGAATATGCGAGGAATATTACTGGTATTGCTATTGATTATTAGTAGCGCGATGCCATCGATGGCTGAAGATAGTGACATTGAAATCAGTGGTCTCATGATTGACCGCACATTAACTCGCTTTGGTAAGGACTTTGGCTTTTATTACGCAAGTTATTGGCGTGATCTGCCGTTTACTCAGGGTTTTAATGTCACGCTTTATGAAACTGTTTTCCCTCAGGCTGGTACGTTACTTCGCTTAGAAGTTAATGGCGTTACCATTTACAGAACTCACTTTGGACGCAGAGCTAGCCCGATAAAGGAACGAGCAGAACAAGCCATTTTACTAACAATTGATTATTTGGCTCAGGTTAGAGCAAATGCAATTACAGCTGAGTTTGCTGATAATGCTGACGGATATTAGGATAATTACAATGAATAACAGGATGTTAATTCTCGCTACTTTATTCGTAGCAAGCCCTCTTCAAGCCACCGAATTAGTTTATACCCCGATTAACCCTAGTTTCGGCGGTTCAGCATTAAATGGCTCCTACCTGCTGAATAAAGCCAATGCACAGAATGACCATACTGCAGAAAATGCTGAAAAAGATTTTGTCACTCGCTTTAAAGAGTCATTAGAGCGAAACATCATGAATACCATTACTCGTGGCGTTGCCAGTGGGGAAATTACAGATGGTACTTATGATACTGGAGACTTTAGGATTGAAGTTGCCTCAATAGGCGGTGGTGTGATGTTAACGATTACTAATCTACTGACAGGTGAGGTAACCGTGATTGAAATGCCTTCTTACGGAGGATAACGGATGAAATTATTAATTAGCCTATTGTTACTCGGCAGCTTATCCGCTTGTAGCCTTATTCCCAAGCCTGAGTTGAATATCAGTGAAGCACAGCTCAATCCAACCAGTGAAACGATGCGGCAATTAGTGGCAAAACCAGGCCCAAAGTACCCAATTCCTGTCGCGGTATATTCCTTTAGGGATCAAACCGGGCAATATAAACCACAGCAAAACGTGAGTTCTTTTTCTACTGCGGTAACGCAGGGAGCGACATCAATGTTGGTGCAAACATTATTGGACTCTAAGTGGTTTACCCCAGTGGAACGAGAAGGGTTACAAAACCTGTTAACCGAACGAAAAATCACCAAGAAACAACCTAATAAATCCAAAAAAGAAGATGTGCCACAACTGACCAATGCCAGGTTGTTGTTAGAAGGCGGCATTATAAGCTACGAAACAAATATCAGTACAGGTGGGTCGGGAGTTGAGTACTATGGTATTGGTGCATCCGAGATGTATAGGGAAGACCAAGTGACGATCTATCTTCGAGCTGTCGATGTTCATACGGGTAAAGTAATGATGTCGGTATCAACCACTAAGCGGGTGTTTTCTCAGGAAATGCGAGCAGGACTGATTCGATTTACGAGCCTAAATAGACTCGCTGAAGCTGAAATTGGCTTTACAACCAATGAACCCGTACAGTTTTGTGTCTTGCAAGCTATTGAGTTAGCGGTATCTGAATTGGTAGAAAAAGGACTTGAAATGGGTTATTGGAATTCAGCTACATTAGCCGCTAAAGAGCTTACTCCAGCCAATTCATAAAGTGTTTCCTTATTTGGTTTTTTCAGTAGCGGTAAAATTTATTTTACCGCTATCTTTTGCGTTTTATGTCGTTAAACTATTGATATGAAGCAGTTTAGTCGTAAGTATGGTTTAGTTGTATTTGTATGGTGTTTTCAGTTGTAAGGGTCTTTTTATATAGCTATTAATACTGAATTGTTGTATTAATGTTAAATTCTCTTGGGTAACCTAGAGTATAAAGAGCATTCATTCATAAGGACAAGTATGGGTGGTTCATCTATAGCGTTAGATGATTTCATTTCAGGGAGAGAGCTCAATGAGTAAAATAGATGAACTAGTCTTCATCCACCAAGTTGCCGCGCCTTGCCACTTGGCCATATTAGCGGATTCTATTGGTATTAAAACCAGGGTAATCAAAAAGCCTTCTGACCTAGTTGTTGCAAAAGACTGTAATCGCTTTTATATGGTAGCCCAAAAAGGCACGGCGTTAGATAGCAAAGGCATTCCAATCGTCGCTGCTCGATTAGTGTCGCAGTTCCCAATCGCATTGTATCAGGTAGAACGAGATTCTTTAGATCCTAAAGCAGCACTACTGCTAGGAATAAAAGGCCTTTTATATGCCGATCAAGGCATGGACCTGTTATTGACAGGGCTTAAAAAAATGGTCGCGAATGAGCTTTGGTATGAACGGGGTTTACTGAGTGAAATGTTTAGTCATTTGATGAAACGTTTAGATAGCAATAACGAGGTGGCTCAAGATCAAGATACGATAGCTATGCTACAAATGCTGACCAACCGAGAAAGAACCGTCATTCAGTTAGTGTCCAGTGGTGCACGAAACAAAGAAATTGCACATCAACTATGTATAAGTGAACACACAGTCAAAGCACATATATCTTCAATATTTAGAAAGACCCAGTCGCGTAATCGAGTTGAGTTATTGCGTTGGGCGCAAACCTATCAAAGCCAATTTGAGTTATGTTCTTAATATAACAAGTATAAAAAAAGGGAGCCTAAGCTCCCTTTTTAATGGATGAATAATTTAGTTTTGCATTACTGTCGCACTGTTAAAGTCACCAGTTTGGCTGACTGAAATCGCATTATTGGCACCGGTTTGAGAACCACTTACGAAGTTATCATTACCTACTTGTGCAATCGTTAGGCTATTGTTTACGCCATCAACTCGGAACGCTTCTTCAGATTCGCCACCGACCCAGTTGCCGTCGCCAGTTTGAGCTATTAACGCGCTATTTTCATCGCCAACAATAATCAAATCAATGAGGTTAATATCACCATCTTGAGTCATCTCAACGTCAGTATTGTCAAAACCGACCACTGTTACTAAGGCTTCGTTTTCGTTGCCATCTTGTTCGATATCGACTTCGTTACCAAAACCTGTCACGTCAGCATAACTGTAGTTGTCATCGCCTTCTTGTGAGATCTCAATTTGGTTGTCATCCAGAGTTGTAAAGGCAACAGCGGTGTTATTGTCACCATCGGAGATGATACTGATGTCGTTATCATCGCCATAAGCGGCGAATGTAGCAAAGTTAGTTTCGCCTTCTTGATCTAAAGAGATGTTATTTTCATCTCCTAGGATCTGAAATTCAGCTCCATTATTATTGCCATCTTGGTCTACACGCAAGACATTATCACTACCTTGAATTTCAGCAGTTAAGGAATCACCAATCGTGTTAGTGTTACCGTCTTGATTCACTTCAATGTCATTGTCATCACCAGCGGTAAAGGCAAAGTATGCCGTATTGCTATTACCAACTTGGTCAATCTCAATCTCATTTTCTGAACCAACCAGCGAATATACAAAACCTGTGTTGTTATCACCTTCTTGAGAGACTACAAAATTATTGTCGTCACCGGCCACACCTTTCACAGCCCCTAAGTTACCATTACCCTCTTGGTAGACTTCAACATCATTGTTATTACCAACGTTTGGCGTAATGTCTAACGACACTAAACCGGCAACGTTGTTATCGCCCATTTGAGTGATGTCACCATCGTTACCATTGCCTTCAACTCTAAAAACACCAAAGTTACTGCTACCCTCTTGGTTCACAACACTCGTGTTTTCATCACCTAAGAGCTCAACAACCGCCTCATTTTGAGCACCGTCTTGCATCACGTCGCTCGTGTTGCCGTTGCCAGTGATATCAGTGGTGCTTTCGTTAAAGAAGTCGAGCTGCATGACCGTTGCTTTGTTGTCGTTGCCATCAATATTAGTGGTACTTATATGCCAATCATCAGCCTGGTCGACGTCAACAGTGTTGCCGTTACCCTTGGAGTCAACATAAGCTTCTATCCAAACTCCATTCTGGATCACGATTGCAGATTGATTGTCACCTTGTTGGTTGACGTCTGCGATATGTAAGTCACCTGTTTGGATCACAGTGGCGTCTTGACCCACAACACTGCCAGCGGTAACGGTAGTTTGTGTAATTGTGGCCGTGTTTGATGTGTCGGCAAATGCATTACTGCTAAGGCTAAAACTTGCGGTAATCGCTAGTGCAATCATGGTTTTTTTTGTTTGCGATCTCATTAGATGCTCCCTGTTTAGTATTGAGTAATTGTGATTGCTGCGCCGTCTGCAATCTGTTCAATCGAAAAACTGGCACTTCCTAACTGATTAATCTGCACTAAATTATCATTACCAATTTGGGTGATGTTAGCTCGGTTATCAGCTCCAGCTTGTAAAAGTTCAACTTCATTATCTTGACCATACTGGATAATGTCAGCGTGGTTGTTGCTACCCATTTGGATTAAGTTTGCTCCATTACCAGCGCCTGATTGACTCAGATTTGCATGGTTTAGAACACCTAATTGAACGAGGTTAATAACATTTTCTCGGCCAGTACTTTCAAGCAGTGTTTGTAGTGTTATTGGTAGCTCGGTGCTCTGATTGTTGAGTTCAGTAGCGCTTGTCGGCACTGAGTGCAGCAATAGCGCAATGGTGAGTCCAATCGTTTTAAAAACTGACACTTAACGCCCCTTGGTATTGGTGTAAATAGGCAGTAGAAAACTTAATGTTTAAGTTACTAATCCTGCTTTACGGCTTGCTGGTAAGGGACTGTATATGACAGCTCTCGCCAGATAAGTGACTCAAGCTACAGTGCTGAATTTTTGCAGCAATCAGAAAAAGGTCTATTTATTCAACGTAAGCTACCGACATTGAAATTTGTTAATTTCGGTAATTTTCTGTTGAAAAATATAGTGTTTATTTAATTATTTTACGAATGCGGAAGAGATTACTAATGCCATGGGATTAGTAATTAAGTGTTAAAGGGTTGGGGGGCTCTTTTAAAAACAGAGTGGCTATGGCAACAATCCCTACGTTAACAATTTCCGGATATGCGCAAGGTGTTTTCAGCGGTCAGTATTTTATGTGGCTATGGATGGCACTCAGAGCATTTGCAGTACCGGTTCGGGGAAATTTAAAGGATTAATAGGAAGACTGTTATATGTTTAAGAAACTGACACCACTTGCTTCGGCAATCGCAGGCATTATTGCCGTATCATCGGCACCTGTTTATGCAAAGGGGCCTGCACAGCATGAAATAGTGAAAGACTCACTCATTGTTGTTTATAAAGATAACACTACGATGAGCGAACGTGCTTCAGCACAGCGATTAGTACGAGGCTCAGTTCGTGATATCAATGCCGATGGCGTAGACGATCGTTTTTCAAACTTACTTGGCGGAAAATTGGCTCGTCTCTCACTGCGCTCAGGCTCAGATGTTGCGAAAGCAATCAAAATGATTAGTCGCCATCCAGCGGTAAAGTATGCAGAACCAAACTATGTACTAAAAGCGATTGGCACGCCTGATGATCCTGATTTTGTTTCACTTTGGGGGCTTAATAATGCAGGGCAAGATGGCGGAACTACTGATGCCGATATTGATGCAGTAGAAGCTTGGGACATCACGACCGGTGATACCAATATTGTCGTGGGTGTTATTGATACGGGTGTTGATTATAACCACCCTGATTTACAAGCTAATATGTGGACTAACCCTAATGAAATAGCCGGTAATGGTATTGATGATGATGGTAATGGTGTTGTCGATGATATTCATGGTTTTAGTGCTGTTAACAACAGTGGTGATCCCATGGATGGTAACGGTCATGGTACTCACGTATCAGGTACTATCGGAGCGAAGGGTAACAACGGTGTTGGTGTTGTTGGTGTGAACTGGGATGTCAGCATTATAGGGTGTCAGTTCCTTGATGCTAGTGGCTCAGGTTCTACAGCAAATGCCATAGCATGTATCGACTATATGACAGATCTTAAGTTAAACCATGGGGTTGATATTAAAGCGACAAACAACTCGTGGGGAGGTGGTGGATTTAGCCAAGCAGTAAAAGACTCTATTGAAGCTGCCGGTGATGCAGGGATATTGTTCTTTGCTGCAGCGGGTAACGATGCTGTCGATAACGATGCTAGCCCGCATTATCCATCCAGCTATGATTCTGATGTTGTGATGTCAATTGCCAGTACTGATCGAAATGACAATATGTCAGGCTTTTCACAATGGGGTTTGACGAGTGTCGATATGGGAGCGCCTGGTTCCGCTATTTTATCTACAACACCAGGTAATACCTATTCGACTTATTCTGGTACTTCGATGGCTACCCCTCATATGACGGGAGCAGCGGCATTAGTTTGGTCTATTAATCCTGACCTGACCCCGTTAGAGATGAAGCAACTACTAATGGATTCTGGCGATGTGAATGCAGGATTGACGGGGAAAACAGTTGCAGGAACACGATTAAACGTAGCAAATGCGCTTGATCTTGCCGACCCAGAACCAAGCTATCGCTTTAGTGTTTCTCCTACGGCACAAACTGTTGAAGCTGGCAGTGCTGCAAGCTTTGACTTTAGTGTGGGCAGTGTAGCAGGTTGGGATGGCACCGTTGCGTTGACTGTTGATGTGAGTCCGGCTTTGGCGGGAGTGTCACTTTCAAGCGACAGCGTAGTGACTGGTGATAGCTTTACCGTTGATATTGCCACGGCTGCTGATGCGTTATGGGGAGATTACACCATTACAGTATCGGGTGACGATGGCAGTACAGTGAAGAGTAAAGCTGTATCACTGACGGTATTACCACAAGGTATTCAGGACTTCACTTACGCAAATGATGAGTCAGTAGCCATTCCAGATAATGACCTTGCAGGTTTGGTGAGCACGATTGTTATTACTGATGATGTTCAAGTCTTTGGGGTGAATGCAGACGTTGATATTTCTCACTCTTGGATTGGTGATTTAGCCGTGACATTAACTTCACCAATGGGAACCGAAGCCGTGTTGCATAACCGTGAAGGTGGTAGTGCGGATGACATCGTTAAGAGCTGGGACTTAAGTGCTTTTAATGGAGAAATGGCGACAGGTACGTGGACATTAGCGGTTAATGATAACGTTGGATCCGATACTGGTATCTTAAATAGCTGGGGAATGGTGATCTCAGGTGTTGGTGATGCAGCGCCGCAGGCACCAGTGGCAGGCTTTAGTTATGCCATTGATGGTTTAGATGTCACCTTTGCAAACGCAAGCTCAGATATGAATGACGATATTGTCAGCTATAGCTGGGACTTTGGTGATGCTGGAACGTCAACAGAGATGAGCCCTGTTCATACCTATGATACAGCAGGTACTTACACTGTATCGATGACTGTTATAGATGCAGAAGGCAACAGTGATTCTGCGACCATGAGTGTCGAAGTGTTTGAGCATAGCATTACTGCTGGAGTGGCAAGAGCTAAGTTATCTCGTCGTGGCAGTGCATTAGTTGACTTAACATGGGGTGGCGCATCTGGTGAGTCAGTGGTGATTTATCGTGATGGCAATGCCATTGCGACAACTGCAAATGACGGTCGTTACCGCGATCGTTTCAGCGATGCTGCTGCATCAGTTGAGTACAAGGTTTGTGAAGCCAGCAGTAGCTTGTGTTCAGAACCTATCGTTGCGACTTTCTAACTAATTATTAGTTAACTTGTCTTTTGGCGGTCTCCGGGCCGCTTTTTTTATTGCTGTTAACTTTAGCGATGAGTGAGTCGTTATTTAAAATAAAGAACTCACCTCGAACAACTTCAGGTTTTTGTGTTGATATTTGCGAAACCCAGCATGCCTTCAATAACATCAGCGGCTATTACTCGCACTTGGTAGTGGTCAATGTGATAGCGAACATAACTTGCTTAACGGTAAAGCACCAGATGATGTGACCCACACTGAATTGATCCAATGCATGGGTGAAAAAGTCATTAAATTATAATTTTAATAGAAAAATAGGGTCTAACGGTTCGACTTTTTTATGAGCATATGGAGTTGCGAGGTTACCAAGGCTCGATATGGTATTTCTTCAAAATGGCCTGATATTGGCCAGACTGCTTGATATTTTCTATCCCTTCGGCAAACTTATGTTGGTAATTTTTTTCAAGATCTTTATGACTAAAGCCAACATAGAGAGACGTAGAATTCCCGTCACTACCAGCAAACTTAATATCCTCCGAGTAGCCAAATACTTGTGCAGTGTGTTCTACCACATAGCGGTTTCCCAGCAACACATCGACGCGATCTTTTATGAGCAGGTTTAAGTTGGTTTTGAATGGTGATTCACCAGAGGCATAAAAGCTGAGAGGACTTTGTTCTAGATATTGATTTAATTCGTCACCATAGTTATATCCTAAAATACTGGCGACCGCTTTGTCCTCAAGGTCGGTCAATGTTGAATATTGCCAGCTATTGGAAGCATGCACGTAAAAGTCATTGGTATTCTGGCCTAATACTATATTGGAAGTTTGTAATTTACAGCGTTTAATAGACTCTTGGTTGATTGCCAGCACGGCATGAATTTTATCCCTTTGCGCGAGTCGTAAGGCTCTTTTAAATGGAATAGTCTCAAACTTAGCCGTAACTCCCACCGTTAAAAATGCTTGCTGAGTGAGTTCGACAAAATAACCCGAATTGTTTGCACAGATATAGGGACACCAGATATCTGACGCGATAACAATCTGCTCTGCTTGGACTGGAAAGCTCAAACACAAAATGATTAATAATTTAAGCTTCAAAATAATATCTGTAGCACTTTTGTAT
The DNA here is from genome assembly GCF_002836075.1 of Shewanella sp. GutDb-MelDb. Classification (NCBI taxonomy): domain Bacteria; kingdom Pseudomonadati; phylum Pseudomonadota; class Gammaproteobacteria; order Alteromonadales; family Shewanellaceae; genus Shewanella; species Shewanella sp. GutDb-MelDb. The sequence continues at coordinate 43,580 of NZ_PJBM01000263.1, forward strand.
GAGAAATTATTTTGCAGTTTAGCAAATAAAAGTTTAAGACGCTGGTAAATTAACGAGATCTAATTTACATCGTGCTAGATGCTCTGCTTGAGAGGGGTGTCAAGCGTTTCACACTGAGGTTGAATTTAGTGACAGGTTTCCCGCCTAACATCATTCTGTCATGTTATCAGAGCACTATGCTCTCCAGATTAACTTAAATGTATCATTTTTAGTTTAAGTTAAGCTGTTGATATAAAGGTGATTAGTATTTTATATCGCATTATTGCAATTTATTCTCTGATAAAAACTTGAATAACGACGGCTTTGAACTAAATTCGATAATAGCAATAAAAAGCATGAAATGTTTTTCAAATTCTTGATGATAAACCTATAAGTTGTACTACTGAAATAGAGACAGTAAACGGCAAACATAAGGCTAACACCTCAGTGGTATGTCATTGAGTAAACTTAAGTAAATGAAAGCAATATTTACTTTATATTTTTTGGGTATGTGTTGATTCAAGGGCATTGGCATCGATGTATAATTCGTCAAAAAAACCAGTTTGGTACGGTGAACTGATCACCTCACGTGGTAATACCGTGGTCATTTATGACACACAATTCCCCGAGGCTCCGGCGGGTAGAGTCTACTTTTATAACACGACGCGTGACGCTATTATTGAGTATGAGGAAGGGATTGTTAAACCTCATTTGCATGAGCTATCGGCTGCGGCCTTAGCAACCGCGGAAGAACATTACGGAGCGGCGTGGAATGTTGCTCGAGAAGCATTTATGGAGAAGCATTCAGGCTGGGTAGAAGCGAATAATCCTAAGGCAAGCGTGACTAAAAAACCAAAACCTGAACCCATTATTGAGCCAGAAGCAGAGTTAGAGACAGAATCAACTAATGACGATGATTTTGATCGTGGTTGGTCAAATGATGATTTGGATGACTAACATCGTTAGTCTAACGAGAAACAGCGCTTTAGCGCTATTTTTTTAAGCTTCGCTATCAAACTGATAGCGGCTAATATGATGATAAATTTTGCCTGGTCTCGTTAAGCCGTCACCTGCTATTTCGGGTTGGTTAGGTGCATCCGGTATTTGTTGAGGTTCTAAACATACGGCTTGATATTGCGATAACCGCTGTTGGTTTTTTCCTATCGTACCCTGCAAAAAGTTAGCGCCGTAGACCTGAACACTCGGTTGGTTAGTGTAGAGCGTCATACCACGGCCACTTATTACCGAACTCAAACGACCAAATCTTTGCAGTTGTGGTTCGGTTTGGGGTAATAAGTAACAATGATCAATCCCTGATGTGGCAGTAAACTCTTCTGCACCTATAAACGACTGTAACTGTGTGGCTTGATGCAGATCGAGGGCACTATTGACGGTTTCACAAATTTGAGTGGGTACACCAACATCGTTCATCGCCAGATACTGGTTTGAGTCTACTTGCAGAGCGTGTTGTAAACTGCTGTTGCTACCGTCTAAGTTAAAGTAACTATGCTGCGTGAGGCTTATTGGACAGGTTTTGTCGGTACTTGCCAGCATCTCTATGTAAAGGTTCTTTCCCACAAGGCGATAGTCTAATTGAACAGTGCACTTGCCGGGAAAACCCATATCGCCATCGGGGCTCACCAAGCTTAAGCGAACCCCATCTGGCAGTTGACCTAAATGCCAGTGCTTACGATTAAACCCCTCTTTACCGCCATGTAGACAATTGCTGGCTTGATTGATATCAAGTTGATATTGCTGACCATCTGCTGAGAATTTACCGTGGGCAATGCGGTTGGCATAACGGCCAGCAATAGCGCCTAGATGTGCATCTTGGGCTAAATAGTCACTGACCGAGTCACAACCTAAAACGATATTGCCACGCTCGCCATCTCGGTCTGGGGTCCACAATGATCGAATGATCCCGCCTAAGCTCAGAACCTCTAACGCGAGGATGCCGTTGTCAATGATAATCCGTTCAACTTGGTCACCGCGAGGATCGTTCCAAGGGGCTAGAGGGCGAAAGCGTACCATGGTTTATCCTTGTTAAAAGCGAAGTTTTACAGCGTGCTATGTTGCGGTTAATATTTTGATTTAGCGAGATGAATACGTATTCATCTCGCCAGCTGTTAGTGCCTGATTACCGTGCTTATTGTCGAGCTAGTTACCAAGTTAGTTATCGAGCCGTTTGGCCCCATCCGATGCGGAACATAAGTAGATAGTGGCTTCTATGCCTGTTTTTTCCAAATATTGTTGTTCAACGATTTCGACGACAGCATCGGTCAATTCATGATCGACTAAGGCGACGACACAGCCACCAAAACCGCCGCCAGTCATCCGTACCCCCCCTCTTTCGGCGATGACACTCGATACTATCTCAACCAGAAAATCAATTTCCGGTACGGTGATTTCAAAATCATCACGCATAGAGATATGTGACTCGGCCATTAATGTGCTTAGCTGCGAAATGTTGCCCGACTCCAGTGCCCATGCGGCATTTTGAGTACGACGGTTCTCGGTAATGACATGTTTAGCACGTCGATAATGTACATCACTGAGCTGGTCTTTTGCCGCTTCAAGGTCGGCGAGTTCAAGGTGACGCAGCGAGTCTAGTTGGAAGTGCTCAGCAACTTGTTCACATTGTTCGCGGCGCAGGTTGTATTCAGACTCAACCAGACCCCGTTTAACATTAGAGTTGATAATAATCAGGCTTAAGTTTTCGGGGATACTGACAGCCTCGCTATCGAGATCAAGGCAGTCTATTAATAATGCGTGATCTTGCTGACCCAGCGCACTGATCATTTGATCCATAATACCGCATGCACAACCCACGTAGTGATTTTCACCGCGCTGAGCCAGTTGGGCAATCGCCAGAGGTGACAGTTGTATTTGGTTTACATCATTAATCGCTGTCCCAAAAGCAATCTCTAGCGCGGCAGAAGAGGAGAGGCCTGCACCGAGAGGCACGTTACTGACTATCGCTAAGTCCATACCTTTGGTTGCGAGGCCTGATATCGCCATAGCCGAGCTAAAGCCTTTAAGGTAATCAGCCCATTCTGGTGACTCTGGTTTGTTACCTTCTTCACCGAAGGTCCATTCTTTCATCTCGCCAGGAAAGGCATCAGAAACTGCGCGAAACTGGCTGTCTTCACGACGCTTTATGGCAATGATGGTGTGAAAGTTTATCGCTGCTGGCAACACAAAACCGTCATTGTAGTCGGTATGTTCGCCTATTAAATTGACTCTTCCGGGAGCAAAATAGAGCGTATCAGCTAGGGTGCCGAATGTTTGTACAAAAAGTTTATTGGCTCGTTGAGCTGGATTGGACATGGTTTACTTTTCCGAAAGTTGTCATTCTGTTGAAAGCGATATCTGCTTTAGCTTATTAATAATCGTTTAATGTTTAACAAGCGGTTTGTACCTAACTGTTTAGTGGCGGCGTAAAGTCGTTTGCTAATGAAAGTGAATAAACCGTTTACTGGGTTACTCTGTCCGTGAGCTGTAATGTTTATTTACACTTCATCAGCTTTATATCACGACTTTACCTGATATGTAACTGAGTTTTTTATTGATTTTCATAGTGAACTTCAGACTGAGCTCGTAGTAGGCTTGCGGCTTGTTCAGCTGTTAAGTCTCGCTGGCTTTCAGCTAGCATCTCGTAACCCACCATAAATTTCTTTACATCGGCACTGCGCAGTAGAGGGGGATACACATGCCCATGCAATTGCCACTCCAGGTGAGGTTGCTGGTCAAACGGGGCTCCATGCCAGCCCATAGAATAGGGGAAACTGGTGTTAAACAAGTTGTCGTATCGTGTCATTAATGACTTGATTATGGTCGCTAATGAAACTTGCTGGCTGGTCGTAAGTTTGTCTAAGTGAGCGACTTCAAAGCGCGGTAAAATCAGGGTTTCAAATGGCCAAGTCGCCCACCAAGGCACCACCACTAGCCAGTCATCATTGTTTATGACGACTCGCTCGGTGTTGGCTATTTCTTTACTGGCATAGTCAAACAACATTTTGCGTTGATGACGTTGATAATATGCCAATTGTGTACGGGTCTCGGTTACAGCCTCATTAGGCAACTCGCTGACGGCCCATATTTGGCCGTGGGGATGTGGGTTGGAGCACCCCATTGCCGCCCCTTTGTTTTCGAACACTTGCACCCAAGGATAGTGTTTACCTAGCTCGCTGACTTCTTTGGCGAGGCATTCGAATACAGCGCTAAGTTGTGCAATAGAAAGCTTAGGTAGGGTGTGGCTATGATCGGCAGAGAAGCAGATAACCCGGCTGGTGCCAGTAACAGATTGCAACGCAAAAAGTGGATCATCTTGCTGTGCGGGCGGCGTGTCTGATGTGAGTGCCGGGAAATCGTTAGCAAATACAAACGGTGAACTATATTCTGGATTTCGCTCGCCACTCATTCTTTTGTTGCCAGGGCAAAGGTAACATTCAGCATTGTATTTGCTGGTGGTCGTTACCCTTGTTGACTCCCTTTGCCCTTGCCAAGGACGTTTTGCTCGATGTGGGGAAACCAACACCCACTGCTCGGTTAGCGGGTTAAAACGTCTGTGGGGGTGGTCATCACGATCAAACATCTCACTAATCCTTTATATTATGTGTTTAATAGGGCTGTAATGCACAGACCCTGCGATTCTTTTTGGCTATGAGTTAGCCGTCAGCGGAGTGATGTCTGCTTGCGCTGAGAACACAAATCGACTTAAAAACAGTGTCATTGAAATAGTGGCAACGAGAGTGATGGCCATCATGTGGATAAAGTGGAATGGGCTCCAAATAAAGGTAAACACTGCATAAACTAATACCCCAAATACTAAACCGACTTTAATCGCCTTGGCACTGACATTCTTAAACACCAGCGCACAAATAAATGCTGCCAACACTGGCATGGAGTACAAGCCATTAAGCTGTTGCAGCAAAGAGATAATGCTCTTCGATTCTGCAAATACAGGCACCAATGCCACCGATATTAGGGTAAAGACGAGAGCAACCCGAGTCCCAATCTTTTTCACATTAGCGTTTGGGTTGATATAATTTTGGTGGATGTCACAGGTATACAATGCGGCTGCTGAGTTCAAACATGAATTGAATGAACTCAATACCGCACCTGCCATTACGGCGGCAAATGCGCCAGACATCCAACTTGGTAGTATATCGCCGACTAATCTACCGTAGGCCACATCACCTATGTCTCCGTATAGTTTGTAAGCCACAATGCCGGGTAACACGACGATAATTGGAATGATCAGTTTCATCACTACTGCGGCATAGAGGCCTTTTTGTGCTTCTTCGACAGACTTTGCCGCTAACGCTCGTTGGGTGATCACCATATTGGTGCCCCAGTAGAATATTTGAATGAAGATCATGCCGGTCAGCAAGGTGTGCCATGGAATATCAGATTGGTCATCACCGATCAGTGTCAGTCGCTCAATGGGCACACCAGAGAGATCCCAGTTGACGGCGTTTAATGCTAGATAAGACACCACAATGCCCATGAGTATCAAGCCAATGCCATTTAAACTATCGGATATCGCAATCGCGCGTAGTCCGCCGAAAATGGCATAGATGGCACCCACAATGGCAAAAATAATGGCTAGAGCGATGACTGAAATGGATAAACCAAACATTGACTTCATAAACAGTGAGCCGGTATAAAGCACTACAGGAAGCAAGATAAAGGCATAGCCAAGCATAAACAGCACTGAGACCATTGCGCGGATCCCTTTGTCATTGTATTTACGCTCAAGTAACTCAGTTGTAGTGGTGCAATTGTACTTGTAGTAGATGGGGATCAGCCACTTAGCGAGAATGATTAAGCCAATTGCTGCGGAGATTTCCCACCAGGCAATCAATAGGGTTTGGGCGCCATTCATGCCCACAATCTGCTCGGCACTGATATTGGTCATCATGAGTGAACCTGCAACGACAAACCAGCTTAAGCCGCCGCCAGCAAGAAAGTAGTCTTTGCTGTCGCTGCTGTCTCGCACTATTTTACGGCACTTCAGATAAGTGATTAGGCCGACTAATGCTGTTAACCCCAAAAATATGACCAGCTGAATAACTTGTTCCATGTCTATCCTTTATTATCAATATCTTCCCCCTAGGTCCAATTAACAACTGACTTTAGGTTCGAATTATTCCCTGTGATTAAGGTTTTGTTCTTGCTTGGTGTTGAATGTCACTGTTAGCAGCCACAGGCTCAATACTAAAATTGAACTGCATCGGCTGGGCTTTAATGCGATAAGGCTGATGAACTTGCCTGCCCCATGATGTGTCCCCACCTACGCCCATCTGCTTATAATCAATATTCCAAGTGACAAAATCCCGAATAGGGATCTCTGCGCCATGGTTAGTGGTTACGGGCACCAGTCCTGACGCTGAACCTGAGGCATCGCCTTGTCTAAAGTCGATATCCGCTTGGGCAAAAGGCCACAGACTGGTTTGTAGTGTCTCGCTTGCGTGTCCTGCTTTTGCCAGCAAGCCATTACCGTTAGCATCTGTTACCGCCACATAGCGTACGTCGGTTCTTTGGCCTGTTTCTTGTGGTCTAGAGTAACGGTGAAAGGCTTTATCAATAGACAGTGCAAACCAGCTGATAGGGTTACCTGATTTTCTATCAGCATAGGTCTCTTCAGGACCACGCCCAAAGTAATGCATAAAGCGCTGACTGAAAGGCAGCTGTGTTTGAAAGCCAAAGCGCGGTAGATCGGCAAGTTCAATATCGCCTGGAATGAATTTGCTCTGTACTAGCAACTGCTTATCAGTGCTAATTTGGTAGCGACTGCTAAGCGTAAAATCGAGCGTAGCGTGGTGCTGAATAACCTCAATGCTGTATGGGTCACTGCGCTTAATCGAAATCAGCGTCAGCTCCTGAGCGGCATCTTGCCATGCACCAGCCCACTTAGGCATTTGGTTACCCAAGTCGTTGTCAGTAGGGGCGCGCCAAAAGTTAGCCATTAATGGGGCCGTTAATTGCGATTGGCTATTTTGCTTAATATCGGCGAGCCAACCGGTTTTTTTGGAGATGAAATACAGTGTCTCATTGCCGCCTAATTGCCAAAATTGGTCATGTTCAGTGATGACCTTAGCTAATTTTTGCGGCTTAGCGGTTGCTTGTTGCAGTGGAAATTGGGCAAAAGCGATGCGATGGTCGGTGGGCAGCATGGGTTGTGGTTTATCGACGAGTACCTCTAATAACACAAGGTATTCATGCTGTTTATTGAAGCGCGAACGCCCAATGGGCAAAGTGATGAGTTTAGATTGCCCCGCTTCAACCATAGGCACCGCCATTACGCCGCTGCTAAACTCACTACCATCTTGCTCAACAGTCCATTTTAAACGCAGCCCTTGAGTGTCTATAAAGTCATAGCGATTTTCGAGCTCAAAGCTCATTGTCTTCGTCGCGGCTACAAATTGATTGAAACGCAGTGGTTGGTACACCTTTTTGACTTCACTGAGGTGCGGGTGTGGGTTGCGATCTGGATCAACCAAACCATTATTGAGAAAATTACCATCGGTTGGCATATCAGGATGATAATCTTTGCCGTAAGCCCAATAACGCTGGCCATTTTTGTTGCTAAAGGCCAAAGACTGATCAACCCAGTCCCAAATAAAGCCGCCTTGTAGCTGTGGGTAGCGTTCAATTACATCCCAATAGTCTTGTAGGTTACCCACCGAATTACCCATAGCATGGGCATATTCGATCATGATCAGCGGGCGATCTGTATGTTCCTTGGCATATTTTGTCAGTCGTTCAATGGACGGATACATAGGGGCGACAATATCGGTATAGGCATGTTGTCCCGCAGGTTCATATTGCACTGGGCGGCTTGGATCGCGCAGCTTTACCCAATCGTATAATGCTTCGAATAATGTGCCTTCACCCGCTTCGTTACCCAAAGACCAGATGATAATCGAAGGGTGATTTTTATCTCGCTCGACCATACGCTCTACCCGTGCTTTATGGGCGGGCAACCAGCTCATGGTATTGCCTAGCTGTGTATTTTCATTAATCGCCAGTGGGTGAGATTCGATATTGGCTTCATCAATGACATACAGCCCATATTTGTCGGTTAAGCTGAGCCAATAAGGGTCGTTAGGATAGTGGCTGGAGCGCACAGCATTAATATTATTTTGCTTCATTAAGCGAATGTCAGTTTCCATGCTGGCACGGCTGACAACATGGCCATGGTCTGGGTCAGTTTCGTGTCTATCGACACCGCGGATGGTAATGGCTTTATTGTTAACTAACAGCTGACCCGCTTTTATTTCGATGCGGCGAAAGCCTACTTTTTGACTGCTTGCTTGTAGGAGCTTACCGTCAGCCGCTTTAAGGCTCAGAAGTAGTTGATAGAGTGCCGGTGTTTCAGCGCTCCAAAGGTTGGGCTGCTGAACTTTGAAATCAATGATTTGGTTATGATGTTCATTAAATGCTGAGACAGCTTGCTCGCCTTGTTTGATGCTAATGCCTTGCGGAGAAATCAGTTGATAGTGAAGGCTGAGCTGCTGCGTCTCTATGGCCGCTTTTGCATGGTTATTAAGTTTAATGTTAATGGCCATATTGGCGTTAGAGAGATCTTGGCTGAGTGTGTAGCCGGCATCAATATCAGCGATACGTTGTTTCTCGGTGGCGTACAGATAGACATCTCGTTCAATGCCACTGACCCGCAACATGTCTTGGCTTTCAAGGTAGCTGGCATCGCTCCAGCGTATTATTTGCAGCGCGATGAGGTTGTCACCTTGCTGAAGGTAGGGCGTAAGATCAAATTCAGCTGGGGTTTTAGCGCCTTGGCTATACCCGACTTCAACGCCATTGATATGCGCACTCAATGCAGAGCGTGCGGCACCAATATGCAAGAATACCTGTTTGTGCTGCCACGCCTTAGGCAGCTCAAAATGACGTCGATAGCTGCCTGTCGGGTTATGATCTTCGGGGGCATCTGGCCAAGTGGTGGTAAAAGGGTAACGCTCATCTAAGTAGATGGCGTGACCAAAGCCTTGAGTTTCCCAATTACCCGGCACCAGAATGCTTTGCCAATCATCTAGGTTAGCGTCTTTTTGTGCAAAATCCACAGGGGTAGAGAAGGGGTTCTTGGCGTAATGAAATTGCCAACGGCCATTAAGGTCGAGGAAGTTGCCACTGGCTTTGTAATCATCATCGAGCGCTTTTGAGAACGATGAGTAAGCAAAAAAACTGGCGTGGGGAGCTTGTTTGTTTTGTTCGAAAATAAGGTGGTCTTGCCATCGCTCAGCTTGAGCTTGTGAGAATTGGCTCACTAGGCTTAGCATAATTAACCCAATCAACTTAGCGTAAAAATATTGCGTGCTTGGCTGACAAGTTAAGGCTATGAACGGTTGATTGTTATTTTTGGTTAGCATCGTATGTTATTTGGCATTATTTTTATTGTGCCAAACAACATACGTGATAGTAAGAATAATGTATACAATATATCTAGGTGTATACTTTATCAGCCTGTAAAGGTGAGTTAACGGTCACTTCGAGGGTGATTCACAGCTTCGGGGTGATCAGGTACAGCGCCTTGAGGGCTGAGTAACTCTTTGACCACATGATCAACAAAACCCGCACCCGCCGCTTCGTATAGGTTATAAACACTGTGCACACCTGATTCACTCAGGGCATCAGCATCTTCTTTATACTGCACGATAGCACTCAGTTTACCTTGGTAATCTAGGCGCTTAAGCTGCTCAACTGCAAATAGGTTACCTACGTGATGCGGCATTGCCAGTAACACTAATTCTAGATTAGGGGCTTTATCCAGTTTCTCCCAAAAGTCTGTATCAGAGGCATCCCCTTGAACCACATTACGCCCTTGTTTATGGTGAAAGTCGACCAACTCTTGCTTGTGTTCAACGCCAAGGATTTCCCCTTCATATTGCACCCTTAACTCGTCATATGCACCCGAACCAATTCGGCCCATACCCAGAATAAGAAACCTTGGATTACCTACAAGGATAGGGCGGTCTTCTGGATGTAACGGGTGTTTCTCTAGTCGTTGTAATCGACGTTGGTATTTTTGATAAAGTCGATTAGCAGCAATATTTAGCGGTGCAGAAAACAAAAAGCTAAAACTTAACGCGACGGCTAAAATGACCATCCATTGCGATGGTAACCAGCCTTTTGAGGTGGCGACAGCAGCAACAATTAAGCCAAACTCACTGTAATTACCTAGGCTAAAGGACGTTAGCAGCGAGGTACGTGAACGCAATTTAAAGTGCGTTAACAGATAGAGGAATAACATGATTTTTATCGGTACCACGAGTACCAATATCGCCGCTAAGCCGATATCTGAGAAGGAGGGGAGACCATTGAGACCCACGGTAAGGAAAAAGGCGACTAAGAAGAGCTCTTTAAAGTAAAACAGTGACTTTGCCAGCTCTGATGACTTTGGGTGTCCCGCCAATAGAATACCAATGACCAGCGCGCCGAGATCCGGCTTTAGGCCGACTATTTCAAATAACCATGCGCCCATCACTAACGCCATGACTAAGCCGAAAAGGACCAGCAGCTCACCGTGTCCAACGCGGTCAAATAACTTGTAAATTAGTGGTTTTGCTAAGGGAAGTAACAACAACCCTAGCGCCCAATATGAGGGGATATCCCCTTTAGAAATCGTCAAAAAAGCGACGGCAAAGATATCTTGCATAATCAAGATACCAATCGCAACGCGTCCATAAAGGGATTCCATATCACCTTTATCTTCTAAGATTTTTACTGCAAGAATGGTACTCGAAAAACTCAAGGCAAATGCTAACAACCCGAGCTGGTTTAGTTCAAGCCCGGTCAGTTGCTCTAAGCCGAGTAAGCCTAATAGCTTCAACAGTGGAATGAAAAACAGCATGGAGCCAAGCAGATGCAGGCTGGAGCCTGCCCAAACTTCTACTTTAAATAAACTGCGAATATCCAGTTTAAGGCCAATGGCAAACAAAAGTAGGGTGACGCCCAAGTTAGCCAATTGTTCTAACATGGGTAGGCTGGATTCTTCAATCCCAAACAGAAACAACACAAATCCCGCTACTAAATAGCCGATCAATGGGGGCAGCCCCACACGGCTAACTAACATGCCGCAGGCTAAGGTGATAATGAGTATAGCGGGTTCCATGGTGCTCCTTGCAAAGCTTATATTGATGCACCATTGTACTAGAAGTTTATGAAGTTGAACTGAAAATTAGTAAATATTTATAGTTTGTTATCGGCTGAAGGTAGATGTTGGGCAGCTGCTATAAATTAACAAGCAAGTCAAAAAAGAGATGCAAATTATGGATATAAAAAAGCCTCTGCCAAATGCCCAAATGAAAGGGTAATTTAGTACAGAGGCCTAATTTTGTGTTGTTACTTCACCAGATGATCAAGGTGTTCGGCAAATGCTTTAGGACGCATAAAACCGGTCACTCTTAAGTCATCTCTTATGGCGCCGCTTTCATCAAACATGAGCAGTGTTGGTAAGCCTAAAACGTCGTAATACTCTAGTAGAGCAACATCGATATCATCGCTTTTAGTGACGTCAGCTTGTAGCAGTACCATCTTGTCCATACGTGCCATTACCGCTTCATCTTTGAAGGTGATGGCTTCAAACTCTTTACAAGCAACACACCAGTCAGCGTAGAGATCTAACATCACTGTTTTACCTTGTGCTGAAGCTGCTGCAATCTCACTGTCGAGATCTTCAAGCGACTTAATACGCTTAAATGTATGGCTTTGCTGCGCTGAAGTTAGGTTAGCGTTGGCATGAGACGTAAAGCCAAAATGATTCATAACAGCTTGCATACCATAGGAGAAACTCCCAAGGAAAATAAGCAACAGTAGTATTGCTCGGGTGGTTTGTTTCCAGCTAAATTCCGTTAGCTTATTTTGATGCATTAGGTAACCGACAAAAACAACGCCCCAAAGTGACCATAAGACATCGGAGATAAAGCCTGGCCAAATTCGCCCTAGCATGACGATAGAGACCGCAATCAGTAGGAAACCAAAAATGGTCTTGATGATATCCATCCAGCGCCCGGCTCTTGGTAGAATTTTTCCGCCAGAGGTACCGATAATAAGCAGCGGTATTCCCATGCCCATACTCAACACATATAGCGCTAAGAAGCCTTGCAGTAGATCGCCAGTTTGTGCCACATAAATGAGTGCACCAGATAAGGGAGCCGTAGTACAAGGCGAGGCGACTAATCCTGAGATAACGCCCATCAAGAACACGCCAATGACGTTGCCGCCTTTTTGGCTGTTCGATATTGAATTCATCTTCTCTTGCCACTTCGATGGCAGTTTAAGATCGTACAAGCCAAACATTGATAAGCTTAAAACGAAGAATAATATCGCCAGCACAATCAGTACAGCCGGGTGCTGCAACGCCGCTTGATATTTCATGCCAGCGGAGGCAACAACAAGTCCTACTAACGAGTAGGTGATTGCCATACCTTGGACATAAACCATCGACAAGCCAAAGGCTTTAGCGGTAGAGAGCTTTTCTCCTTGGCCGACAATGATGCCTGACAAAATGGGATACATCGGGAACACACACGGCGTTAATGCCAGTCCAATGCCCAAACCAAAGAAGATCACCAAGGTCCAAATAAGGCTATCGCCTGCAAGCATTTGGTTTAAGCTATCTTGTTGTGTAATTGGGACAACGTCGGTATCGCTAGCGGCAGTGGCCTCGCTACCGGGTATATCGAGTATGCCGTCATTGGCGCTAACTTCGGTTAGCACTGCGGTGCGTTTGGTCGGTGGGAAGCAGAGCTTACCTTCGGCGCAACCCATAAAGGTGACGTTGAGTGTGTCTCCCGCCGCCGCTTCTTTTATTGCAACCGGCATTTCGACATAAGAGTAATAAACTTCTTGCTCGCCAAAGTACTCGTCGTTGTGAGACTTACCTTTAGGCAGCGCTATTTCGCCCAGTACTGCGCCATCAGCTTCAAACTTGAGTTTGTCGCGGTACATGTAGTAGCCGTCGGCAATAACCCAGCTGATTTTGACCTTATTGCCTTCTTGTTGAAAGTCGAAAACAAATGCTTGATCGACAGGCATCAGTTCAGGTTCGCCCTTTAAAAAGGAGAATTTATTGGTATTGAAAATGTTTTCGGCATGCGCTAACGGGCTAAGCAGTAGCAGGGAGGCTAAAAACAGAGTAATGATTTTTTTCATGGCTGTGTGGTTTCTTTTATCCAATCAAAATAGGCTGGCAATCCCTGTGTTACAGGTACTGCTATTAGCTCGGGAACATCGTAGGGATGCAGTTCCAATACTGCAGTTTCAATCGCTGCGTAGTGCTTGGCGAGACACTTAATCTGTAAACAGAACTCTTTTTCTTCACAAATCTCACCTTGCCATTCATATACGGATGTCATCAAGGATGAGATCTGTACACATGCAGCAAGTTTGCCCTGTACTAGCGTGTGAGCTAAAGATTTAGCCAACGCTTCGTCTGGGCTGGTGGTCATTACCAGTAAGAATTCATTGTCCATTAAACACATCTTTCCTGTTGATGGCTTGCTCAATGTGCACTGCACAGATTAAACCTGCTTTAAGGTTATTGAGGTAAGCTTGTTGCTGCGATTACCACTAACGGTACTTTACGTGTTTTGCCTAAAGCATGCATTAAGGCATTGCTAAAATAGTGATACCAGTAGTTTTTGCTTACAAATGCTTAGGCATTTCAGCTTAAACACTAGCGATTCACCCGTTTATTGTCATAATTCAACCCTGTATTAGGCGAGAGTTGGCTATGCGACTTGAAAATAGACCGACTAACCCCAATTTAGTTTTCATCACCACAAAAAAATGTGAGGTCAGTGTGTTTTTTATTTTGTTAATAATTTTTGTTTTAGTGCCTGTAATGGAGCTATCTGTACTGATCCGAGTGGGTGAAGCCTTCGGCAGTTGGACCACCGTGGGATTGGTTATTTTTACCGCCGTGGTCGGCGTGTCGTTAGTGCGAAGTCAAGGTATTAGCACCTTGATGCAAGTACAACAAAAGATGGCTCGTGGCGAAGCGCCAGGGCAGGAAATTGTTGAGGGCATGATGTTAGCGGTCGCAGGTCTACTGTTGCTTATTCCCGGTTTTGTCACCGATTTTCTGGGCTTGATTTTGTTAACCCCCTTTACTCGAATTCCTGTCGCGGGTTATTTCTACAAGCGAATGCAGCTTAAAGTTAAAGCCAATGGCGGCTTTCAGGCGGGTTTTGGTCCAGGCGCTGGCATGGGCGGCCAAGGTAATCCATTTGGTCAGCAAGGTGGTCAATCACCCTTTGATGATAACAACACTTTTGATGGTGACTTTGAACGCAAAGTGGATCCTAGTGATAAACGTCCTGAAACCCACCAAGTTGAAAGCGATTTTGATGAGGACGACAACAAACATCCAGCTGATAAACCAGAACCTAAATCTAAACCATAGCGTTAGCCCTGTTTCGGATTTCGCGGATAAAAGAGATCCGGTTTACGTTCTACATGGTTAAATTTGCGGGTGTTTTTATAGGGAAGTTTCATAAATCCTGATACCCCTTTGCCTTGTATTTTATCGACATGACTTAAAATTCGGTCTAAACAGCCACGAAATGCCGCTTGTTTTCTCGGGTTAAGCAAGCGTAAGTAGCTGTGGATCTTCATGTGGTTAGGCAGTGCTTCGAAGATGATGCAGCCGGTATGATGGATCTGGTTGATTATCGCAAGTTCAGTCATGATCTCTTTTGGAAGTTCTAAATTTTCCTCTGGATCGCGACCATCTTCAAAGTAAGAGTGCAGTCTGGATCGATCTTCCAAAGAGGGCACATCACCGACTTCAAAAGGGAGCTGTTGTTCGCAAGCCATGATAAAGGGTTGCTGGCTGTCTTCCCGCTCAATATGCAGAGTATCTCTGGCGTTAAAGAAACAGGCTTTAAATACCCCGATACGGTGAATGCCGCAGGCCAGAGTGACCATGTTATTGACCGAGATTGTTAAGGCTTTCTTCTGACTTTCATTATATAACGCAAGATTAGAATCAATAAATACCCCGTTTTCTCGCCAATGAATAGCCAAGCCACCAACGATGTCATATTGCGCTAAACGCCCCACCGCGGCGATAAACCCTTTTTCAGTATCGCCCATACCCGCCATAAAGTTACGGTAGTATTTCTCTAACTGTAGGTCATCCATTTTGGCGATGGGGTCGTCCGCATTGTGCTCTTTTAGAAAGGCTTTACGTGAGCTATAGCTCACCGTTTCAACTTCTTTATTGCTCGCCAATACCCAAACAGGGATCTCAGCGATAAGCGGTCCTGTATTGATTTCTGGCAGGTGCATTCTATGGCTATGTGCCATGCTTTTGACGAAGTAATCACCCGCTTTCTTTCGTTGAATAGGATCTTCACTCAGCATACCATCCAGCGTTTTGGCAAGTTCAACGGGTAAGCCAATGCTGGTGGCAGGAATGACTTTACTGCCAAAGCGACTGGCTTGACCGGAGGCTAATGCATAGAGTGTTGCAGCGACGCCTTGCTCATCAAATCGTGGACTCGACAGTGCCCCATTCAATTGCTCTTCACCGATAAAATACACATCACCCATACGGGCATTAGTATGCTGATGATCGCTCGACATTAAGTCCATTACATTGCCGTTTACGGGATTGCCGTCATTGTCGCGCTGGGCGAATACCGCAGAGCCCCAATCAATTAAAGACAAATGTTGGCTTTGCAGATCATAAACCAGGTTTGACGGTTTAATATCGCCATGGATAAGCGGTCGGCCATTATGTAAATACTTGAGGATCGCCGCTAATTGGCGTGCAATGTTCATCACTATTGCCACAGGCAGAGCGCCAATACGTAAACAGAGTTGCTCTAAGTCCTCTCCTGGTGCTCTGGCCATCACCAGAATACCTTGCTTACCCACATGCTGAAATTTGATTGCTGGGGGCACATTGGGATGAATGACCTGAGACAGCATGAAGGCTTCCTCTTCAAGCCTATCCTGCACATGCTGCGGTAGCGTTAAGCGAGAGAATTTAAAAACATGAGCCTGGCCTTGTGCGTTAACCCCCGCAAATACAAAGCCATAAGCACCTTTACCCACTAACTCGAACTCTTCATAGCCGAGCTTACTGAGTTGCTGCTTACAGAGTCTTATCCACGCGCGATGCTTACGTGCATCATTTGCTGCAAGCAGATAAATCGATTGCTCTTCAGAGATATAAAAGTGCTGTAGTTCGGGCGTTTGCAATGCTCACTCCTTGTTATACTAATTCCCACTGAATGAACAAATTAGTATTAATGCTCCTTATTAAATCAACATTAGCCGCGATAGTCCAAGCTGATTGAATCAGAAGAAAAAATTTGCTGTTTAAAAGGGAGGAGTCAGTCACACCTAACTAATTATTTCGGAAGAGATATTGATGTACATCAATTCTGTAACAATAAGAGAAAGGTAATCTTGAAGTCAGTACTAATATGGAAGATATAAACTTAATTGAGTAAGTGCAATCTGCACAAGGGTGATTATATGTCAGGGTTAGATAAGTCGCGGTTGATCGAGTTACTCGAGTATCCTAGGCAGCGTATTCTTCAGTCGATGGAGTTGAATCAATGTCCACATGCGGGATTTTTCAATCATACCGACATGCAGTGCATCAATTGTCATCAAGGAATGGAATGCACATGGATGAATCACAATGATGAAACCATAGCTGTCGATCAAAAAACCGAAGAAGAGATTAAGCAGCAGTTACTCGTCGCTGTCGATTTTATTGATTCGAGCCTAAGTCCACACCATTTGTCTCGTCGTCATTGTGAATGTGAAAACTGTACCTGGCTGAAAAATGTACAAAAAGCGTTAAATATTTCTGCTAAATAATCAGCTTGGTTTTCCTTTTGCTAATCTAGAGTGTTGGCTTTAAAGTATAGGTAAGCGTGGTATACCAAACTTGAGATATCGCTAGGCGGTGGTTTCCCTTCTGTTTTACGATAAATATATCAAGCCTTAGGATATACCCTATTTAATACTTTAGGACCTTCGCTATGCAACCAAGCTTTTGGCACGACAAATGGGATGCCCAACAAATCGGCTTTCATCTCAGTGCCGTAAACCCGTTATTAATTCAGTATTGGCCCCAGTTGCACCTAGCCGCAAGCGCCCAAGTGTTTGTGCCTTTGTGTGGTAAATCTTTAGACATGTGTTTTTTAGCTGAACAAGGTCATGATGTGCTGGCTTGTGAGTTAAATGACCTGGCAGTGTCGCAGTTTTATCAAGATAATGACCTACCTTATAGCGTCGATAAAACGGCTGAACATCGGCGTTACCACACCGAACAGATCACTATTTATCAAGGTGATATTTTCACTTTGCACAGTGCTGAGATGGCAAGTACCGTAGCTTTTTATGATCGAGCAGCGCTAATCGCTTGGCCTGAAGAGATGCGAATTAACTACGCAAAGCAACTTGCTCACTTGATCCCTATTGGGAGTGTAGGGCTATTAATTACCTTAGATTACCCGCAAGCAGAGCTTAATGGTCCGCCATTTGCGGTATCGGATGATTGGGTCATGGCAAACATGAGTGATAAGTTTGAGATTGAATGCTTAGTGACAAATGATGTGCTAAGTGATAACCCACGCTTCGTGAAAAAGCAGGTGTCTTCGTTAACCGAGTCGGTTTATAAGTTAACGAGAAAAGCGTAAGAGCTGATTAAGAGCCGGATTAAAGCCGAACAAAGACGATAGGAGCCGATTAAGAGTCGGTAGAAGCCGAACAAAGTCGGTAGAAGCCGAACAAAGTCGGTAGAAGCTGAACAAAGTCGGTAGAAGCCGAACAAAGTCGGTAGAAGCCGAACAAAGTCGGTAGAAGCCGAACAAAGTCGGTAGAAGCTGAACAAAGACGGTAGAAGCCGAACTAAAGTCGGTAGAAGCTGAACAAAGTCGGTAGAAGCCGAACAAAGTCGGTAGGAGCCGAACAAAGTTGGTAGAAGCTGAACAAAGGCGGTGAAGCCGGAAAAGATAGTCGCTGATTATCTTTTATCTTTTATCTTTTTTTATCGTCAGCGAAGCGTTCCGTAAGTGAGCTTGTGAACGTTCTGTCATCTGTAGCGCCGCGTTCGTCTTGGCACTTTTCGTCTTAGCGGTTTCGGCTGTTAACCGTCTTAGCTTGTTCCAGTTATTCCAGCCATTAAAAAAGCGACCTAAAAGGTCGCTTTTTTTACTTTCAATCGTTAGAGAGTCTTAAGACTCAATCGATTAGAAGTTGTAACGAACGCCAACAGTGAAGATGTTGTCATCTTCTAGGTCAACTTTAGCAGTACCCACTTTGTGGTCGCCTTCGTACATAGCATAGTGGCCATATACTAGAGTTGATTTAGAGATCTTGTAGTCAGCACCAACAGTGATAACTTGAACATTTACGTCAGTACCATCAATCTCGGTAATGTTTTTGTAGTATTTACCAAAACCGCCTTCATCTTTACCGTATTCAGCTTTTAGGTTAACGCCGTTTAGGTTGTAAGCAACGTTCACGAAGTAAGAGTTACCTTCCTGGTCAGTTGTTTGGCTTTCAGTGTTCTGGAACAGACCACCGATTTTGAAGTCGCCTAATTTAACTTGAGCAACACCACGGTAAGCATCGATGCCACCAATAGTGTTATAAGCTGCAGCTACATAGTAGTTCTGAGCTTTAAGTTTCTTGTCACCAATAGTCGCGCTTAGTGCGTACTGGTCATCATAAGAAGATACAGCATCTTTATCTTCAGAATCAATGTAGTTATCTTCCATTAAGTACGTTGCGTTTAGCGTCACTAAATCTGCAATCTTTGGAGAGTAGTACCAGATACCGTCAGCAGCACGAGTTTGACCACCAACTAAACGACCAAATAAATCAACGCCACCTTCAGCTTGCTTGAATACTGTGTCGTTACGACCAACAAGTACTGTACCAGCAGAAGACTTAAGCCCTAAGAAAGTGTTACGAGCTTTGAAAGTATCACCAGAGTTAGTAGTGTTCTCTACTTGGAACTCCATTTGGTAAATAACGTCGATGTTGCTAGTTAAGCTTTCGCTACCCTTAACACCTACATGAGAGAAGTTATTTTCAATAACGGTGCCTGATTTACTATTTTGGGTAGTTGCACCGGCATCTGAATTGGTTACAGATAGATCTAAACGGCCGTAAAAGCTAGGACTTTCGGCTAGCGCGCCGAAAGAAGCTAGGGTTAAAACTGATGCCACTGATGCAGAGATAAGTGTCTTTTTCATTTCATTTGCTCCCAGAACCTTAGTTCTTATACGTTTCTTATGGTTTTTTACATAAACTTTTGTTTTTGTTACAAGCATCCGAGCTCATAACAATTGTGGGAGCAAATATTACAGTTTTATGGCTATGAGATTGTGGGCTAGATCAAGTTTTTAGTTTTCCACGATAGAATTGCTGCTTTTTTGTGGTGATTAAATTGTTTTGGTTGCCTAAGTGGTCATTTAGATAAAAAACACCTTAACAATGTATCTCTAAAGAGGTATGGCAGTGACCTTCGATTAAAATTATTAATGCTTAATTTACAAGTTTGAAAGCGTTAGTAGCAGATATTGCTGGTCATGTTGAAGCTTTAAAAATTAGTGTGAGCGGCTTGTAGCACCAAAGTTGGCTGAGATGTCTGAAATGTTGCCTTTACGTTGCATTTAATTGTGTTTTGATAATTAGCGGCAATAAAAAAGGCAGCTTTTGCTGCCTTTATTAATTAGATATTGCTGCTAAAAATCTAAACGCACACCAACAGTGACGATGTCGTCACTTAAGTCTTGCTTGACGCTACTTAGCATCATGTCACCATCATATTTAGTATAGTGGCCGTAAACGAGCATGTTCTTGCTTAGACGGTAGTCTGCGCCAACACTGAATTGTTGTATATCGACATTGCTAACCGTTTCCAGTGAACCGTCATTGCTACCAACATAGCGGCTAACATATTTACCTAGACCTGAGTCATCGGCACCGTACATGGCCTTAAGCTTTAAGTTACCCATTACATAGGCGGCGTTTACAAAGTAAGTATCGCCTTCTAAATTGTCATACTTACTGTCAACGTGTTCACTGTTTTGGTAAAAGCCACCAAGAATGACATTACCAAGTTTAACTTGAGCAACACCACGGTAAGCGGTTACATTTTCAATGCTGTCATTATAGGCAGCTGATACGTAGTAGTTTTGTGCTTTAAGGGCTTTATCACCAATGGTAGCGCTAAGGGCATACATATTATCAGTGTATTTTTCTTCGCCATCAGTATCTAGTTGGTCGTAGTTGTCATCCATCAAGTAGGTGGCATTCAAGGTCACTAGATCGGCGATTTTTGGTGAGTAGTAAGTGAAGCCATCTGCACTTCGTGTTTGGCCTGCAGCTAACAGATCGATGTCTGAGTTAGTATTACCGAAGAGGTCAAATCCACCTTCCGCAGCTTTGAACACGGTATCGTTACGACCGACAAGTATGGTACCCGCAGCGGCAGACTTAAGGCCTATAAATGTATTACGCGCAGCGAAGGTATCGCCAGAATTATCAAAGTTACTGACACCAAATTCCATTTGATAAACAACTTCTAATCCATCATTAATTTTTTCAGTGCCTTTAACACCTAACCAAGAGAAGTTGTTTTCGATGATGGTGCCAGATTTTTGGTTTTGAGTTGCAATACCCATATCAGAGTTGGTGATTGCAAGATCAGCACGGCCATAAAAATTAGGGCCATCAGCTAATGCTGTAAAAGAGGTGGCGGCTAGTGCTGAGATAATCGTGGCGGACAGAACCGTTTTATTCATTTTTATTTTCATCTTCATCTTCATCTTCCTGTAGCGTGTTGCAATACTAAGTTTGGGCTTGCAATCTCGGCTATTTGACTAGCTGAATAACCAAGCTGAAGCTGTATTTTCGGCCAAAATATACATTGAAAGAAAAGTTGGATGCGTGATCTTGATCATGTTCTGCTGATGATGCGTGATATTGGTCATGGTTGTTTACTTATATTAAACAGGCATTTAATTCAAATGAGATGAGTAGTTACAATGATATTCCTAGTTTACCTTTTTTGGCCAAAGCTGTTCACATAGCTCTCATTGTTGATGGTAAAACTTTAGAGTTTTACGCAGATTTGAGATAAAATCGACCATCGCGTTCTATCTATTACATCTCCCAATCGAGTATTACCTTGAAAAATCAAATGTTGTCAGACGCCTACTTAAATCGTTTTGCTGGAATTGGCCGTTTATATGGTCAAGAAGCACTGCATTATTTTGCGCAATCTCACGTGGTTGTTGTAGGCATTGGTGGTGTCGGCACTTGGGTCGCTGAATCACTGGCAAGAAGTGGTGTAGGCCAAATCAGCTTGATCGATCTTGATGATATTTGTGTTACTAACACTAATCGTCAATTACACGCGTTAAAAGAGACCATTGGTGAATCTAAAGTTGAAGTGATGGCGCAGCGCCTAAAGCAAATAAATCCAGAGTGTATCGTCAATGAAATTGAAGACTTTATTACCGTCGACAATTTATCAGCCTATTTTCAAGGTAAGAAGGCTGGTGGTGATTTGGACTACGTTATTGACTGTATTGATGCGGTAAAACCCAAGACAGCACTAATAGCCTGGTGTAAACGCCAAAAGTTACCGATTGTAACTGTGGGTGGTGCGGGTGGACAGTCAGATCCGACCCAAGTGCAGGTGACAGATCTTGCGAAAACCTATCAAGACCCTCTGCTGGCTAAGGTGCGTAATTTACTGAGGCGTGAGTATAATTTTTCAAAAAATGTTGCTCGTCGATTTGGTATTGAAGCGGTATTTTCTACTGAGCAGCTCGTTTACCCACAAGCAGATGGCTCGGTTTGCAATACGAAGGCTGCGGCAGATGGCAGTATGCGTATGGATTGTGCTTCTGGTTTTGGCGCGGTTACCGTGGTGACGGGCACCTTTGGTTTTGTGGCTGTCAGTCGAGTACTGACTAAGCTCGCAGCTAAAGCAAAGCTCACTGAATCATCATAGTCATTATAGGTATCTAGCTGATGATACTTATTCTCTTCCTCACTGTCAGATACTGTCTTTCTGGCGGTGAACCGTTTTTGCACTAAATAATTTGATCCTTATAGTTTTGACGCGATCTTTGGCATATTTTTTGCTTTTATCTAGCTAATAACAGATTTCTGACACTGGATTTAGCTATGCAAAAAATGAGTTTCGCTGCACTTTCTTTTAAAGAAATATCAATTAAAAAATTGATATTTAAAGCAATGCTGTGGCTTTCATTAGCATGTGCGGCACTGTTATTTAGCCCTGTCACATTATTAGCATCAATTAAGCTTGATGAATTTGCAGAACGTTATGCACATTTTATTGGCTTAGGCTTGATTATAGGTGCAGCCTATTTATTGACGCAGATCCTCAATTATTTTCTCGACGAAGCGATTAGCTATTTAAGTGACAAACGATCAGTTGAAGTGATTGAAGAGAAGGTTAAACTGCTCGACCCTATCGAACGTGCTTTACTGAGAGAATTCTTTCTACAAGGTGAAACGATTTTAACCTTGCCTGAAGCTGAGCAAGCCGTTAAAAGTTTATCAACAACGGGTATCTTGGAGCGTCTTGGAAACCAGAAGCACTACGCTATTCAAGGTTCAACTGCAGACTTTAAAATATCGATGCGTGCGCGAGAGCACTTAAATCGTCAAGTATTACGTTTCCCTATCGGTGAGCCAAGCCCTGAACAGATGAAAAACCTGATTAAAGCCCGTCCGCAGTTTATCAATAGCTTTGTCACACCACGTAAGCACGCCGCATAACAATTGTGGTTACGGAAATATAAATAGACAGCCAGTTATTGCTGAAAGGCATTGTGCTCTGATGTAAAAACAGCACAAAAAAATGGGGGCAAATAGCCCCCTGCATTAATAGAACGTTGGAGATTAGTTCTCAGGATCCGCAGACTTGGTATAGAACATCCACATTAGATAGGAAACGATGCCTATCGTACTAAAAATAACGATCATTGATAGCAAGCCGATAGCGTTGCCAAACATCAAATCTAACCAGAATGCCATGTGCGAAATCCTCTTTCTTATTAATTCATAGCCAAAGTACTCCTGTCCTAACCAGCAGTAATTGATCTCAGTCAAGTTAGCGCTCTGTTATTAGAAATTTGATGCGTTATTGTTAATAAGGATGGTATTGATCACGTTTCACTAATTATCTTGTTAGCTAAAGTAAGTTTTTAACGCCGATTAGATGCAATCTACGGCACTTGAGTCTGAATTTTGTTCAGTTGATGAAAAAGTCAAATCAAAGTGCTTGCCATTCCTATATCCACAGGTATAATCCGCATCACTCCTTGAGGTTCACCTCTTTGAGTACAGTAACAAAGCCTGAGTGGTGGAATTGGTAGACACGTCGGATTCAAAATCCGATTTCGAAAGAAGTGACGGTTCAAGTCCGTCTTCAGGTACCATTTCTCTTAAAGAGAAATAATCAAGCCGACATTAAGTCGGTTTTTTTGTGTCTAAAATTTGTGGTTTTACTGTAATTCCCCCTTGTTCGTCATTCCTCAACGCTAGTTTTTTTCCATCTAACCGATGTAGCGCAGTCAATCGCCCGTGCACCATGTCGATAAGCTAAAGCGCCGGTGCTGATGATTCATAGAGAGGATGATCATCGGGCTAATTTCGAACATGCATTGGCACTGTGGGACGCTTTAGATGAGGCTTAACACTCTGACGAGTGGCTGGTTAAAGTAAGAGGGTGTGGTTTCTACAAGGAAGAGAGCATTATTGAGGTTAATATATAAGATATTGGCCTTTCTAGATAAGTACATCGGCCACTAGTCTCTGATATAAAAAAGGCATTCGTAATGAATACCTTTTTTATGTAACAGCTGATTATTAACTCTTTAGGATCTCTAAAGGTAGCGCAAGCATATCGTCACCGCTACCGGCAAAGTACCAGATAATGCCGATGAATGAGCCAACGGTGACTAGGTACCATACGGTAGAAAATATCTGCCCGTAGCGATCGAGTGGTAACAAGTGACTTTGGTGCCGGGCTTTCCATTCAAACACTATTTCAGCACTGCCGATAAGCAGTAAGAAGCCTAATAGCGCTAAGCCTAAGGTATAGCTGATATATACACCCACCGCAGCGCCTGCAATACACGCGACTAGCCCCATTACGCTGTTCATTGAAAAGCTGATGCTTTTTAAAATATGTCCACCATCGAGCGGCAAGATTGGCAGCAAATTAAACAGATTGAGCAGGGCGTTAAAAGCGGCCAGTCCGGCAAAAAAGATGTTACCGGTTACCCAGTAGGCAATTAATGCTGCGATAGACATGAGCAGGCCGAAAGTGGGCCCCATTATCGAGATCACCACATCTTGCCAGCGAGTATTAATCTTTTCATCGCTGAGGGCTAAGCCCCCCATAAAAGGGATGAGGTAGATACCTTTGGTTTTCATGCCAAAGTGTTTCATAGCACGGATATGGCCATATTCGTGAAACACTAAGCACGCGATTAACGCGAGTGCAAACTGAAACGAAAATAACCAAGAGTAGGCGGCAACACTGGCGCCCGCGAGAACAACTTTAATCACCTTGGCGCTTTTGAGCAGTTTGAAACCTAGCGACGCTAAACCCACCATACTAAATTGCTTTTTCTCTGCAATGGCGATAGTCGGTACTTGCTGCTCAATGTCTTTGGTGTTGCGTTGGCCACTACTGATGATGTGTTCATCATGTAGAAGACGATAATCGATGACAAAAGGCTGCCAAGTGAGATCGGTCTCTAAGGTGATCTTTAGCGTTTTCTGTTGCGGCGCTTCAAGCGTATCAGTTGCGGTTGGGGCGGCAGTGTTAAGTTCGAAAGTATGGCTTTTAAAGCCTTCATTCTCAGTACTTGCTTGGATCACTGAGACTAAGGTATCGCCCCAAAAGAGTTGTTGCCAACCAGCCATAGATCCCTCTAGGCGAAGAGGTTTTCCAAGGCAGTCAATGTTCAATAATTCCACGTCATATCTCAACGATTTAAAGTAACGTTATTATGCCGTCAAATAGCGTTATCCCCAAGCTACTTCAACATGCTCGTTTCAGAGCTCCCGAAGGGCAAGACGAGAAGCAACATTTTGCTGCGTTCTCTATTGATAATAAATAAATATTGAGTTCCGACGATATGGATGCAAAAGGTAGAGCGAAGCACGACTGAATGGTCTATTTTGTTCCATACAAAATAAGACATTTCCACCTTCCTTGGCGGTTAGATTCAGGAGGTAGAATAACGCATGGAGCAGTACCGAGGATGCCAGAGCTGAGATTAACGGCCTTGAATTTCGTCAATTCTTGACATGCTCAATCCTGAGGTCGTTTAGGTATATAAGATAACGGATCCTAGTTTTACTCTGTAGTGAGTTACTTTTTAAGACTGTAGTCGAAGTTAATCTCTTGATTGTCATTGGTGATACTGCAAGGACCATGCTCTCGTTGAGTGCGGTTAAATGCTCCGCCAATATGGATTTCAATATTAGCAAAAACATGCTTTAAAGCGTCAACTCTATAGTTTTTATAGTAACCCGTTATCTCTTGCTGAATGGCTTCATATTCGAGTTGCTCTTGCAGTTTAGTACTGGCAATTCGACGTTTTTCCTCAAGCATCACTTTGACTTGTTCTACCATCATTTCATCGTCTTGCCACTGAGCTTTGGGTGGCAGATTGCCGAGTTGCCCTTCAATGTTTGAAATGGCCACCATCATAGAGCTAATGCTGTCTTTAAGTTGTACTAAATCTTGCTTGAACTCACTGATATTCATAGCACAGAATATTTCTGTCTTAGTCCCCGCGGTAGCACCAATAGCGACCACCTTTAAGCCTTTATCAACCTCAACTTTTCCGCCAACTAAATCGCCACGACGGCCGGTACTATCGCAGACCGTCAGCTGTTGTTTAGTTTTAGCATGGCTATGAAGCAATTGCTTAGTGACTAAGATATTGCCTATAGCTTCAAGCGTTGAATATTGCACAAACTGAGCGCTGATCTGACCTTGTGCTTTTAGGGTCGTGGATAGTTCGCCCTCTTTTAATTGCCGGCCTATAACGCCTTTGCTGACGGTAATATCACCTTGGGCAATAAGGGTTGCTGAGTCGACAAATCCCATCACGGTGATATCGCCTGAACTCTTTACCAGCATGCCCTCACCAACGTCGCCAGTAATCAATACGCTGCCTTTAAAGTCGACATGTCCGTAGCCGACATTAACATCTTTTATCTGTAATACATCATCAACCTGCATCCCCAGTTTGTTTTCCACGGGTTGTCCTGCGACTGCAGCGATTAATAAGTTGGCATTGTTATCGCAAAATTTGGTGCCATTGCCTGCAACGAGTTTGAGATCTTTGCCCGGTTTGGCAAGCAGCTTATTACCACAAACATTGTAACCATCGACGCCTGCTGTCGCAGGGTGTTTCAATATAAGTGCATTGCCTGGTTTTACCGTGATCACAGCCCCCAGATTACGCATATCGACACTGCCGTCGCTATTCTCTTGGGGTTGCAATAGGCGTTCTCGGGCGAGTAGTACTTTTCGCTCTAAACGAGCTGACTGTCCTTGTACAGCAGTGCGACCTTGGGCAATGATATTGCTACATTGCTCCCCCGGTTGTAGTGATGAGAATTGCGTTAATGAGAGATCGATTTTTGGCTTGCTAAGGCCGAGCTTTATTTGCTGTAACTTTAAGTTTTGTAAAATATCTTTGAGGGTGACGTCTTGACCGCCGTAGGCTGCGGTTAAGGTCATTGATGCTTGCATTTTGTCTTCTGAGAGCTCAAAACTAATGCTGGCATCTCGGCGCTGTGCAATGGCAAAAAATAGCTCATGTTGACCATCATCTTGGCTACAAAGTTGATTTACTTGAATAACGGCTTTGCTGATGATTTCTTTTAGCGGTAATAGATTGGAAAAACCAGGCAGCGCTAGCAGTCCCATCAAGTCCATTTCAGTAATAGGACCATGGGTGTTAGGGATCAACTTTAACTCGGCTTTTTCGCCGTCTGTGCTTAATTCTATGAGCTCTGGGTGCAGCATGAAGATCCCTATCATTTATTCATTATTATAAAGAGATTGGGGTCGAGTATAACCACATAACACACAGCCATGAAAGTATAAGGCATATAACCTGAGACTAAACTCACAGCTAAGAGGTAACAATGATATTGGTATAAATATTCAACGAGTTAAATATTTATACCATACTTTTATATTTTATTTTAGCGTTTCAAGTTGGAGTAAATTTTGTACCGGCTATTTTCAGCTCCGACGTTAACGCTACCAAATTTTTCAGCAATACAGTCTGAGTAAGGGAGGTGTCGATTAGCGACAATATGGAACATGCCACCTTTCGCTAAATTTTCGGCACTGGCTTTTACAAAATCGATGGCTATAGTGGTGAGACGGTTTAAGCCGTCATGAAAGGGAGGATTGGAGATAATGCCGTCGTAGCTCTTGGTGGTTTGTGCCATACCGTCAGATGCAAATACTTCAGCTTCAAGCCCGTTGGCCTGCAGGGTGAGCTCGCAAGATAGCAACGCCATCGCATTGATATCGACACATTCAAGTTTTAGTTTTGGTTGGGCGGTTAATAATGCCGCGGCAATGACGCCTGCACCGCAACCAAAATCAAGTACGGTTCCGCGCATATTAGGTAAATTATCGAGTAATAACTTAGTGCCTTCATCGAGTTTTTTCTCACTAAATACACCGACCATATTGCAAATAGTAATTTCACCTTGAGGTGTTTGCACTGGGTACTTGCTGCACCAGTCTTGTATTTTTATTTCTGGCGCTTCGCGATCGAGTTCACTGGTAAATACAATACAGTGGCGAGCGTTATCCGCTTTAAAGGCTTTGTCGAAGTAGTCTGGCAGTAGCTTAGGCAGTGACTTTATTCCACCTTTATTCTCGCCAACCACAATCAATTGCCCTTGTAGTTTAAGATGCTTGGCTGCAAGGTTAAATAAGTAAGGTGCTAATGCTTTAGCTTTAGGGAAATACACAATAACGCTATCAAAGCGTTCTTGGTTAGGGAGTTTGTGGCCAAAATACAGCTGTAGATTAGTTGCTGCGTGGGGCTGCATTATAAGGTGGTGATGGAAATCTAAGGCTAAAGCGCTTACGCTTGAGGCACTGTCTAATAATGCTTTAGGTAGAGTATCGCCTTCATAATTGAGTACTAAAACAGAGTGGCCGTTAACTAAATGACTATTTCTAAGAAGGGCTTGCGAAGCATTGGTTAGCATGAGTTTTCAAGGTCTGGTAACAAGTGAGTGTAATTATACCCAAACCACCTAAATATGCACTTTAACTCGCCAATAAAAAGCCACCCATCAAACTTTGAGAGGTGGCTTAAGTACATCGACAACCTGAGTATATTGACTGAAATCAGTTGATTTTTGGCAATAAGCTCATCATTTTTTCAGCAATGTGGGTATTGTCTTGATTGCCTTTGAATAGATCTGCAGCAGGACCCATCGCAAAGACTTGGACGTCAACACCTGTATGACCGCTCGTTGTCCAACCGGTGTAACTGCGAGTATCAATGATTTTTTTAAGGGCGACTTCTAATGTACTTTTTCCCTGCATACGAGCATTTGTTAGTTGCTGTAACTCAGTGCTATTGACGTCGAATCCAAGCTGTTGGTTTACACCAGCTTGCCAATCGTCAGCGGCAATAGCGTGCGTGGCAATGCTAGCAGGGCTCGCACTGATGCCCTTTAGCAGCTTGGTGTCCCATTGATATTCGCCGTTCGCGCCAATAGATAAGCCGCCAGTATTATGATCTGCGGTGACCACTAATAACGTATCTGGGTGTTGACGAATATACTGCTCGACCACTTCAATGGCATTGGCGAAACCTTGCATTTCAGCCATCGCGGTGGCGATATCATTGTTGTGTCCAGCCCAGTCTATCAAGCTACCCTCAACCAGTAACACAAATCCTTTTTCATTTTGAGAAAGCAGATCCAATGATTTTTGCGTTAGCTTGCTCAAGGTATTGGCATCAGTATCATCAATCACCCAAGGCAGTTGCACTTCAGCAAAGAGCCCGAGTACTTTAGGCTGAGTAATGCTGTCGAGCTGCGCTAATTCAGTAATGTGTTGATAACCTTTAGCACTGAACTGGCTTAAAAGAGCTTCAGAGAAGTACTTTTGTCCACCGCCTAAGATCACGTCAGCATCAGATTTAAGCATATCCGCCGCGATGGCTTCATAATTTTTACGGCTTTCGTTATGCGCTAAAAAGGCGGCGGGAGTTGCATGGTTCACTTGAGCTGTTACTGCTACGCCGGTAGACATACCGCGCGCTTTAGCCATCTGCATGATGGTGGTTAAGGGGCGTTTATTGATGTCGACAGCAATTGCGCCATTGTAGCTTTTAAAGCCAGTGGCAAGTGCAGTTGCAGATGCAGCTGAGTCGGTGACATAGCCGCTCTCTCTGGCGGGGTAAGTTGACGCCATACCCACAAGTAAGCGATCAAACACAGTCTGCTCAATCTCTTCGGTATCAGGGTTGTCCTGAAAATAACGATAGGCGCTTGTATAAGCAGGGCCCATGCCGTCGCCGACCATAATAATCATGTTTTTAGGGCGCGATGGCGCCTGATGAATATCGATATTCGCGGTCGCATACAGTGGTAAAACGGCAAGGGCACTAAGGACCCAAGTAAAGGTGTTTCTAAAAGTCATACCGAGTCCTTGAACTGATTATTTGTTGATTCTAGCTTCAATCGAATCCATCAACATGCCAGTGATATCGACATCAAAAGCTGCTTCAATCTCTTTAATACAGGTTGGGCTGGTGACATTTATCTCTGTCAACTTATCGCCGATAACGTCGAGCCCCACAAAGATAAGGCCACGCTTTTTGAGTTCAGGGCCAATCGTGCGCGCAATATGCCAATCAGATTCAGATAGGGGCTGTGCGACGCCGCGACCGCCAGCGGCTAAATTGCCACGGGTTTCGCCTTTTTGTGGAATGCGCGCTAATGAGTAAGGCACTGGCTCACCATCTACCACCAAAATGCGTTTGTCACCGGCGGTAATGTCTGGAATGAATGCTTGTACCATTGCATATTGTTGACCTTCGTGGGTCAGGGTTTCGATAATGACACCTAAGTTTGGATCATCCTTTTTAACTCTGAAAATAGAGCTGCCACCCATGCCGTCGAGCGGTTTAAGAATGATGTCGCCTTTTTCTTTATGGAAAGCACGAATGCGCTGCTCATCACGGGTGACGATGGTTTCAGGAGTAAACTCAGAGAACCAAGCGGTAAATAGTTTCTCATTTGCATCGCGTAAACTTTGCGGCTTATTGACGATAAGCACACCTTGCTCTTCAGCGCGCTCAAGCATATAAGTCGCATAAATAAACTCAGTATCAAACGGCGGATCCTTACGCATTAAAATAACGTCGAGATCGGCCAGCGGTGTATCAATTGCATCTTCTAATTGGTAGAAGTCCTGTGGGTCTTCTTTTACCGTGAGTGCACGCATGGTTGCCATTGCTTGACCATTCACCATGGCTAAGTCGTTCATCTCCATGTAAAACAGCTGATAACCACGGGACTGCGCTGCCATTAACATGGCAAAGCTTGAATCTTTCTTGATGTTTATTTCGCTGATGGGATCCATCACGATACCGAGTTTTATCATGGAGCGTGTTCCTTATTCTGTATTCGTTTTTGCTGTTAACATGAAGCCTGACCAGTATTTTTCTAGTCAAACGCCATTAAACATAGGCAGTGTTGATTGAGATATTGCGACAGTTAATATTAACCAATATCACCAAATTTTAGCTGTAAGGCACTTATTGTCGTGAGTGCTGCGGTTTCGGTGCGTAACACTCTTGGTCCAAGCAGGACATCGGTAAACTTGTGTGTTTCCGTCATGCTAATTTCAGTTGCAGATAAGCCGCCTTCAGGACCAATAACCAGCCTGACTTTATTGTTGGGCAGGCTTAAACCGTTAACACCATGAGATGCTCTAGGGTGTAGATTCAGTTTCAGCGACCTTGTCTCTTCTGCACACCAGTCGATGAGCTGCATGGCTGGGCGAACCTCTGGGATGACACTTCGACCAGATTGCTCGCATGCGCTAACCACAATCTTTTGCCATTGCTGGATCTTCTTTTCTAAACGTTCGCCGCTCAGCTTCACCCCACAGCGTTCTGAGAATAACGGGGTAATAGTATTCACACCAAGTTCGACCGATTTCTGAATGGTAAAATCCATTCTATCACCGCGAGAAATCACCTGACCTAAATGCAGATGAAGTGGCGATTCACTGTCATTGCTTTCACAAGATAAGACCTTCACAGCGACATTTTTCTTACTGGCGCTAACGATTTCAGCCAAATAATTATGGCCATCACCGTTGAATAAACAGACTTGCTCACCCGCAGCCATTCTAAGTACGCGGCCAACATGCCCAGCAGCTTCTTCGTGAAGTGATACCGTTTGCTCAATTGCCAGTGAAGACGCTTGGTAAATTCTTGGAACTCTCATGGTACGGTTTAGCCTTATTCTGCGATGTTTGTTGCTGAGATTAACTGTTTACAATGAGCTTGCACAAAGTTGTTGTGATTACCTTGTACCTTTGCAATTTCTTGATCTCGCTTGCACTCAATAGTATCAACTGGATAGCTTTTATCCCATGCTTTAAATAACTTTAATTGGCTACGGGATATTTTCAAAGAATATGCGCTTTGCATGTAAAGATAAGTTCGCGCTATTTTGCCCCGGGTGTAGCTCGGTGGCTCGACTTTACGCGCTTTAAAATCAACGCTCATTCTGCATTGACCATATTGCACAGGCTGAGCATTCCACTGACTAAATCGATAGTTACTGCGATCACCGTTAACTTCACCCACTGCTGGCACAAGGTTATGTAGGTCGGATTCCATCTTTTTAAACAGTTTATCGTTCTTGCCGCAGTTTTTTCGTCCACCTTGTTGCCAGCATTGACGTTGATGGCCAAACTCCCAAGCGGGAACAACATGTTCCCACTCTATTCTAGCGGCTCTTTTTTGCTGCTTGCGAACTTGATAACCACAGCGGTTAAAATCAGTTTGCCATTTTTTGCCGTTAATTTTGATGTCACAACCACAATAGAAACTGGTAATGGGTAACGATTCTATATAGAGCTTTTTAGCGAGCCTTTTAGCTTGGCTAAAACTGGTGGGGTGTTTTGCTAAGGCATAGCTCGGTAGTGGCGTGAGCCATATAAGACTAAGCGCTAGTGTGAGCGCTTTGAATATCGATATTTTCAAACGTAATCCCTAAAATTAATCTCGGTAACGAAACTGATGCTCGTTTGGGCAGATTGTAAGGGAGGCTTGGATTCGGGGCAATGTTGTTAGTGGCTGATGGGCTTAATTTTTAATGGCATCACGCAGGTTTTGGCCACATTTACGGCAACGGTATTGAGTATCACCACGTAGTACTTTGTTGTGACGGCGAATGCTGAGATTGACGCTGCCGCAACCACACAGGTATTCGAAGGTTTTACCCTCAACAGACTGTGTATTAAAACTGTGTGTAGTGCGAGGTTGGCGACTATAAAGCTTGAGCATTAAATGCTGCCATTGCACCCCGTGAGGTTTTACTCTGCCATAAAGTTGGAAGCTTAGTAGGTGACAGATCTCATGTGGTACAACATCGTCGATAAAAGCTTGTTGGTTATCTTGTAGGAGCTGTGGATTAAAACGTAGCTTATTAAGTTGTAAATGAGCGGTGCCCGCACTTTTTCCGCGCAGTTTAAAGTTGATCTCAGGGCGTGGGAATACCTGCCCTAATGTTGCTTCTGCAACCTGATAACAATGTTCCACTTGGGTGGCGATACACTGTTGCAGTGGATCGGCAAAAGGCACTGCCGGATGGTTGGCAGGTTTTGCGGCTAATATCCGCTTGGACTTAAAAGGGTTAAGCGTTTTGAACATTGAATCGGTAACTCACGGTTGATGAGCTCGCAAAGGGCGAGCCCATCAATGTTACCTGAGTGCATAGTGCCACACCAGAAAAGGTTATAGCGTTGTCGCCGCGGCCTCTACCATGGCGGTGACTTGCTCAACAATATCATGCTCGATTTTAACGTCATAAGCGGCTATGCGAGGGGTGTGAATATGACCGACTGGAATAACACTTTTGAACTGCTTTTGTAGCAATATGGCGCGGTAAGATATCTCATTTGATAGATAACCACCGCCAGAGCCCTCCACTGAGGTTGCACTTTGCAGCTCAGCTAGCGACTTCGCCTGAAACTGGCCTTTTGTTAGAGTGGAAACAGTGTGGTTGTCGTTAACTTTCCATGGGCCAGTAACCGTTTGCATCGCTGCTATAGGTAATGAAAATTCAACAAACTCAGGCCCATTGAGTGTGCCACCATTAAACAGCGGTGCCATAGGGGCTTGTTTGTCTGCGCCTGTCAGTACGTTGAGATTATCGGGAGCTGCTGCGCTGCGATTGAGGCCAGGAAAACGTTCAATATCAAATTCATCGCGGCCCATGCTGACGGTAAAAATCATATCAACACTGTTGTCACGATAAATGGGGGTTAATATGGATTCAATTAATCCTTCGTCAAAGTCGGCAAATCGCACTGGGATCATAACCGTTTCTATTTGGGCTTGTTTGCCATTCACGCTAAAGCGATAGCCATCAAGTGCTAAAGCGACCAGCCCTGACGGATTGCTCTGATCGATATGACGGTCGAGGAAAAAAGGATCGAAGCCTGTGAGCAATATTTTAATCTCGGCATCATCTTTAAACTGAATATCACTTAAGCCACGAGAGGATTTTTCGACAGCCTTGATAAGAATATCTCGTTGCCAAGTTGCCATTTTAAAATCGGGGTCTTGAGTCTTTAATAGGTCACGCATGGCGAGACGGTTCCAATAAAGAGAGCGATCGTCTAAATGACCTGATTGCACATCTCTAACGGCTTGCTGCCATAAGCGTAACCCTTGATGCGCCACCATTTGGGTGATCTTTAGCTCATCAGAGTGTTGGACATATTTTTCAGACAGATTAGTCACGAAAGCTTGATAACGGTTAACCACTTCTGGCATGGCTGCCGTTGCTGCGGGGAGTCGAGCTTCTTCAACATCGACTTTTGCATAGGCGGAAGTTGAGCTTAGACCGATTAATAGCGTAGTCGCCATTAACGCCATGCTAGGTGTTCTCATTGCGATATCCTTTCTTATTATAAGCTGCCTGAGTCACGGGCGAGTTAACGTTAAAAAAACAACATTCAGTGGCTATTAAATTACGGTTTTTAGTATGCCTTAGCGAGAGTTACATTGAAAGCGGTGAGGAAATGATGATTTAAACATCGTTAATATTGCCACTTTTTGGCCACTATTTATCCTGTTATCGCCATAAAGTTCAAGCGTAAAACCGCTATGATAAAAAACATGATGACGCCGCAATGATAATGCTAATGAACGGCCCAAGTAATGACTTAAAACAGGCAAAGGACAGAATAAATGGCTAGGATATTTTTGTTAGGTTTACTGATTGTATTAGCGGCAATAGCGTTAATTGTTGATGCTAATGATGAGATCTCTAACGAAGTATTGTTAGGTTCGGTTGTGGCAGAGCCTGAGTATACTGCTAATTGGGATCCTATATTCAGTGGCAGTGATGTTAACGGCGTATTGGTGTTATTTAACGCTGAAAAACGGCAGTTATTAACCAATAATTTGTTAAGGGCACAAACAGGCTTTATTCCTGCGTCTACCTTCAAAATAGCTAACGGCTTGATCGCGCTAGAATTGGGTGTGGTTACCGATGCCGAGGATCAATACCGTTGGGATAAGCAACCGCGTTCGTTTAATTTATGGAATCAAGACCATAGCTTCTCTAGTGCATTTCAATACTCAGTGGTGCCAATATTTCAGCAGATTGCTCGTGATATCGGTAAGCAGCGAATGTCCAATATGTTAGCTAGCTTAAACTATGGTAATGAATTGATAGGCGGAGGGCTTGATAGGTTTTGGTTAGAGGGCTCACTTCGAATTAGTGCTATTGAACAAATTCAGTTTCTGCAGCGTTTGCATGGCAATACGTTGCCCTTAAGTGTGCGTTCGCAATCGATAATGAAGCAAGTGATGCTAACAGAATCCGCTGACAGTTATGCCATCTATGCCAAGACAGGTTATGCGAACAATGGCGCAACGGATATTGGCTGGTGGGTGGGTTGGGTAGAGAAAGGTGAAAGCACAGTCTTCTTTGCGCTAAATCTAGATCTTGCCAACATACAACAAGCTCACCTTAGGCAAAAGCTAGTGAAACAGATCCTGCAATTTGAGCAGGTCATCTAAATCAATTTAAACTAAAGCTAGACCATCAAAGATTGTAATGACTCTTGGCTGGTAAAACGTTTATGGAAAAAATCTAGAAAAACGCTGATATTGGTCGCCAGCTGACGACGACTGGAATAGACGCCATACACTTTAAAGGCTTCCATTGGCCACTCTTGTAAAATAGGGACCAGTGAGCCGCTGGCTAATTCGTTTTTACAGACGGAATTGGAGAGCATTGCGATACCAAAGTCATCCATGACTAACTGCTTAACCATCACTGCACTATTAACCCTGACCTTACGCTTAAAGTTGACCATGGTTTTTCTGGCGCCTTTACCCAGTGGCCAAATTGGGGCAGAGCGAGAGGTCCCTAGTAATATGCCACTATGAGCGGCTAACTCTTGCGGGTTAGCTGGAGTACCGTGAATTTTTAAATAGTTAGGGCTTGCCACCAATATGGGTTGGCGTTCAAATAACAGTCTGGCGACTAAATCGGACGATTGTAATGGGCCATATTTAATCGCGATATCGTAGCCTTCACCCACTAAACCAATATCGTTATCAGTAAATTGCACGTCAAGCTCTACGTTAGGATAGAGTCGCATAAAACCGCTGCATAATGTCGCAATGAGTTCTTGGCTGAAAGACACAGGAATAGCAACGCGCAACGATCCCGAAACATCATTGTGAGTGTTTTCGACAGTCGCTTTGGCAGCTTCTATTTCATCGCTTATACTGGTGCAATGCTGATAAAAAAGCGCGCCAACTTGAGTTAAGCTCAAATTGCGGGTATCTCGCTGTAAAAGCCGAACCCCTAGCTGCTCTTCAAGCTGGGCAACCTTACGACTAATGGTTGATTTTGGCATGCCTATTTCGCGGGCGGCTTGAGAGAACCCTTTAGCTCTAACTACCGCTGCAAACAGCATCATACCGTTTAAATCTGGCATGTTATCTTCACTGTCTCAAAAATGGAACAAAGCGTCTAGTGCAGTTTAATAGCATTTGACCTGATAACAAAGTTATATTTACGGGCTAAAAATTTCAGAGGCTAAACGCAGAGGATCTTTCGATGACCAGCAAAAATCAGCCCGTTAACATGACTCAAGCCCAAAGTGCAGATCCGCTTTTTCTAAAAGCAGAGCATTTGGCAAAAGACTTTTCTTTGTTTCCTGAGCACAGTAAACAGACATTATCTGAGGAGATAAAAGGCCTTCTCGGTGACGATACCATTCAAGCCAATCTAAAAGATTTGGCTGGATTAGACGTCGATGGTTATGTCACTAAGGTGATCCAACCGACGCAAGATAAAAACCGCCCTGGTGCTAAACGCATGATTGCGGATCTTAAAGGTAAGCTTATTACCGAAACTCACAGCGGCCCTTTTTATAGTGCAGAGATTGAACTGAATTTTGGATCTCGTACTCGCCGTATCGGTTTTATTGCACAAGAGCGTACAACGGCTAACGGCGCGTGGATGCCTGAACATCACTTAGCGTGTTGTAAAGCGATTCGTCATTTTGCCGAATTGTCTATGCCTATTATCTACCTTATCGACACTCCAGGTGCTGATGCAGGTGAAATCGCTAACAGCCAAAACCAAGCTCACTCAATCTCTAAAGCGATTGCAGAGAGTGCCAATGTTGACGTACCTACAGTCGGTATCGTGATTGGTGCTGGTTACTCTGGTGGTGCTATTCCACTGGCTGCTGCAAACATTCTATTGTCACTGCGTGACGGTATCTTCAACACGATTCAGCCACAAGGCCTACAAAGCATTGCGCGCAAGTACAACTTGTCTTGGCAGGAATGTGCAAAATCTGTGGGCGTCTCGCCAGAAGAGCTGTACACATCGGGTTGTATCGACGGTATCGTCGATTTCTCGCCATCAGACAAAGATGAGCGCCAACATAACCTACGCCGTGCGATTATCAGCAGTGTTGAAGCTGTTGAAAAAGCCGCTGTGCAGTTTGTTCGCGAGTCTGATGATTTACGTGAACACTATGACCGCAGTCTAGCGCGCTTTTTAGACCCTTCTAAAAACTTAGCAGCACTAGAGGTCAATGCAGAGCTTGCGGTTGCTGACAACCCAACGATGCACTTAAACCTGTTTGGTAGCACTTACCGTTACCTGCGATACTTAACACTGCGTAGCCGTATCCATTCTATCTCGCAAGAGCAGTATGGTCGTCTATCTAAAGTCAGTGTGCCTGAAGGTGACTTGTTAGCGCGTATTCAACAAGAACAGGACAAAGTTTTCCAATCTTGGTTATCTAACCCAGATAAGCTGGTTTATGACGAAGAGTTGAATAAGCTTTGGGGTAACTTCATCGCCAAGCGTGATGATGTATCTACCGAACGTAATATGCTAACGCGTTTGATTTTGGGTGAACCAAAAGAGAACTATAAGAAAGCGCGTAAAGCCCTTATCTTTAACATCAGTTGGTCGCTCTTTCACCGCTGGAAAGGTAATGCTGAAAACAACTTCAAAGGGCTTATTAGCTACCTTGAGACATTACCACCTGAAGTCACTCAAGCAGATTGGCCTGAGCTAAATCAACTAACTGTTCTCGATGTTATTATCCATGATGAGTTGCGCGAAGACTTTATCTGGCAATGCCACAATATTCTGGTATTCAACGCACTGTATGACAACGTTGTGGGTAACTTAGCATCAATCGCGAAAGAAGCGATGATGTCTAAAAGCTTGTCTCGTAGTTCAGTTGATAACTTGCTACATGATTCAATTGATAGAGCATTGTCTACACAAGATGTGGCTAACGATAAGAGCAAGTTCTACAAGTGGCTTAAGTATTTTATGTCGCAATCAAACCGCGCAGAACTGTTGACTCGCACAGAGCAGTGGAAGAGCGTTGGTTTCCCACAATTGAACGACAGTCTGTTTGTTATATTAACTTACTTCTTCGAGCGTTTACTCCCAGAGTATTTCGACAGTGAAGAAGAAAACAATGAATACACTGGCGCCATTAACCCTGTACGTATCGGTCGTCGTAAAGACTTCTGGAACCGTTTGACCATGGGTTACCAAGATCTACTGATCCAAAAGGTACTTCGCGATGAAAAGCGCGCAGGAAAAATGGGTTGGGAGGCGATTGTTGCTAAGTTCTTCACTCAATTTGAAGAGATCAACGGTGATAAAAT
Organism: Shewanella sp. GutDb-MelDb; assembly: GCF_002836075.1. Lineage (NCBI taxonomy): Bacteria > Pseudomonadati > Pseudomonadota > Gammaproteobacteria > Alteromonadales > Shewanellaceae > Shewanella > Shewanella sp. GutDb-MelDb. The sequence goes on from NZ_PJBM01000263.1 coordinate 82,084, forward strand.
TTCGGCTAACCTGCTTAATTTCCCTGGTTTCCGTCTCTCTATTGAAGATGCACTCGATAAAGGTATTCGCCCTTGTGGTTTGATTACCGGCCTTGCTGATTTCGAAAGAGATGGCAAGCCAATGCGCGTCGGTGTTGCGGTATCAAACACGGCATTCCAAGCGGGTGCATTCGATATGGCTGCCGCTGAAAAATTCAGCGCGTTATTAATTGAATGTGCTAAGCGTAAGTTACCGGTTATCTGTTTTATCAGCTCTGGCGGTATGCAGACTAAAGAAGGTGCAGCAGCATTATTCTCAATGGCTGTTGTTAACGACCGTATCACTCGCTTTATTCGTGACAATGAGTTGCCAGTATTGATGTTTGGTTATGGTGACTGTACCGGTGGCGCACAGGCAAGTTTCGTGACGCATCCTCTGGTGCAAACTTATTATTTGTCTGGCACCAACATGCCGTTTGCGGGTCAAATGGTTGTGCCTGCATACTTACCTTCGACGGCGACACTGTCTAACTACTTGTCGAAAGTCCCTGGCGCGATGAATGCCCTCGTTGAAAACCCATTCACCACCACGTTGGATGACCAGCTAAGCAGCATCGACCCATTGATGCCGAAGCCGACGGGTAATATTAGCACCATCATTGGTAATGCCCTGTCGACGCTTGTACCTGAAATGTCTGTTGAAGATGAAGAGATTGTTCAGAACGATCCTCGCGCACTCATGAAGCCAATCAATAAAGTATTGATTCATGCTCGTGGTTGTACCGCGGTTAAGCTTATTCGTAAAGCACACGACAACAAGATTGATGTCGTGTTGGTTGCATCAGACCCTGATATGACATCAGTGCCTGCTGACATGTTAAAAGCGAACGACAAGCTAGTTTGTATTGGTGGTAACACCTCTGATGAAAGTTACCTCAATGCTTATTCAGTGTTGAAAGTGGCTGAATACGAAAATGTTGATGCATTGCACCCTGGTATCGGTTTCTTATCAGAAAGCCCGCAGTTTGCAGCCCTTTGTGTTAACAATGGCGTTAACTTTGTCGGCCCGAGTGTTCACAGCATGACGACCATGGGTAACAAGTCGAATGCGATTAAAACTTCGCAAGACCAAAACGTACCTGTCGTTCCTGGTAGCCACGGTATTTTGACCAATGCAGAGCAAGCGGTAAACGTTGCCACTGAAATTGGTTACCCAGTATTGCTTAAAGCAGTACAAGGTGGTGGCGGTAAAGGCATTCAGGTTGTAGAACGTCCTGAAGACATGATTGAATTTTTCCAAAAAACTTCTACCGAAGCCGCTGCGGCCTTTGGTAACGGTGATCTTTACCTAGAGAAATACGTAACTTCACTACGTCACATCGAAGTGCAATTGCTGCGTGACCAGTTTGGTAACACTAAAGTACTTGGCTTACGTGATTGCTCTGTACAGCGTAACAACCAGAAAGTGGTTGAAGAATCAGGTTCAACAATGTTGCCTGAGGAGCTAAAACAGCGAGTACTGGAATATACGCGTTTATTAGGTGATGCAACCGATTATATGGGGGCGGGTACGGTAGAGTTCATCTATAACTTAGACGCAAATGAAGTCTACTTTATGGAGATGAATACCCGTCTGCAAGTAGAGCATCCAGTAACAGAAGCAACATCAGGCATCGATATTGTCAGTGCCGGTTTTGATATTGCAGCAGGGCGCTCTATTGCAGATTTAGAGCCACAAAGCATCGGTTATGCGATGGAAGTGCGTGTCACGGCTGAGAAAGCAGCGCTTGATAGCAATGGCATATTGCAGTTAATACCAAACCCAGGTTTGATTAGCGAATATAAGATGCCAGAGCGTGATGATATTGAAATCATCTCTATCGCGGGTGAAGGTAAAGAAGTATCACCTTACTACGATAGCTTGATTGCACAGATCATCTGTCGTGGTGAAAGCCGTGAAGATGTCATTAACAAGCTTCATGACTACCTTGCAAACGAAGTTGTTATCAAGGGCATTGCGACTAACATTCCATTGTTAACTCGCATCCTTAAAGATGGCACCTTCAATGAAGGCGTTTATGATACCAACTACCTGCCACGCTTTATGGCTGAGCTTGATATTCCTGAGCTTATCGCCGAGATGGAAGCAGCTGCAGAAACCGTCGGTGTTGATACTGAATCACTACGTGTTGGCGAAAGTAATGAACTTAAGGTGATGGCGCAAGGTGCAGGTATCTTCTATACCTCTCCAGCACCTGGTGAAGCAGACTTCGTTAAAGAAGGCGACATAGTTACAGTGGATCAGACTTTAGCGCTTACAGAAGCAATGAAGATGTTCTCGCAACTAACACTCGCAGGCTTTAACCGTAAGAACGCTGTGCTGTACCCTGAAGATAAGCAATACCGTATCGAGCGCATTCTTAATAGTAATGCTCAGCAGGTTTCACAGGGTGAATTACTGTTTGTAGTATCGCCAGTCGCGTAGATATTGAATGTAAATAACGCACTGATCTTAGTGCGTTGTTTTAGCATTTAAAAACCGTTTGAATACCCACCTTTATGTGGGTATTTTTTTACCTTATTTTTACGGATAGTCAGTCGATAGTACTAATAAGCTTGTGTTTAACAAACGATGACAGTAGTTTCAATGATTGAATCATAAGCATAAGGGCTCAATTGATGAGGGGCTGAATGGCTGACCTCATCAGTATTACGATTAATGAATCAAGCTAAGACTGAACAAGCCAAGCTGCAAAAAATGCTTAGCACTCTGGAACAAGAAAATAATCAGCTTAGAGATGATCAGGCTGAGCTTGTTCGACAAAATGCTGTATTGCAAGAAAAGCTAAATGCGGCGTTAGATGGCACAGGTTTGTGTTTATGGGAACAACATATTCCGTCAGGTAACCTCACGATGTTCAATATGGAATGGGGGTCGTTATTGGGGTATACCATCGATGAACTTGCCGCTCATGTCGACAGTTGGAAGGGTAACTTGCACCCAGAAGATCGTGATTGGGTTGTCGCCAACTTTGACGACCATGTTAAAGGCAAGACAGACTCCTACCAAGTGACTCACCGAATGTTACATAAGGATGGCAGCGTTAGTTGGGTGTCAGATCGCGGCCGAATTGTTGAATTTGATGAACATGGTCATCCGATTAGGATTATGGGAACTCATATCGATATCACCCAAGAGAAGCGTTATGAAATGGGTTTAGCTGAACTGGCACACAAAGACCCTCTAACCGGTTTATTGAACCGTAAAGCGTTAATGGAGGCCTTTGAACAGTCAAAATTACAACAGGGTGCAGGTGGCGCGCTACTGTTTATCGATCTGGATGACTTTAAAGCCAATAATGACCACTATGGTCACAAGTTTGGTGACAGCTTGTTGATCCGTATTGCTAATATTTTAACTTCATATCTAGGGCAGACAACCGATATTGCGCGCTTAGGAGGCGATGAGTTTGTGGTGCTATACCCATCAAAAGCCAGTGTACAATTAGAAACAGTGGCGAATGCAATGCTGCAGTTATTTGCACAGCCCTTAAATATCGAAAATCACAGTATTAAGGTTGGCTTGAGTATCGGCATTGCCGTTTTTGGTAAAAACGAGCTGTTTAGCGATGTATATGAACAAGCTGACAAGGCTATGTATCAAGTGAAACGTCAGGGGAAAAACTGTTTCCTATTATGCTCCTAACGTTCCCGTAAAACCTATCGAGTATGTTTTGCAGTCAATGCTAATGCTCCATTGCCCCATTGACTTAATACGGCGCTAACATCACCAATACTGTTCTCAATCACCACAATTTTTTCATTTTTAACTATTTTTACTGGTCCAGTGAATCCTGCGGGGGCATAAGGGATAAGTACCGTAGAATATCTGTCATCCTGCTCAATAAGATAAGCAAATTGTTGGCTACCATCGTTGTTGCAAAGCAATGCTGCTCGAAAGCCGCTATCGTTCTGTCCGTGGGCTTCTGTGGAGCTATTATCACGAAAAATGCCCTTCGCTATTTGTTTTATTGAGCGATAAAGGGTTAAGCGACCTATAGTATTACGCTCAATGCAGGTAAATAGATTAGTCATAAAAGTCGATCTTAAAAAAAGGCCAAAAATAAATGAGGTCAGGCCTAATGCAAGTAGTGCTAACACTAATGGATCAACGTCTGATCTCATGCTCGAATTCGGTAAAAGTTGCACTAAAGGATCTGACAGGCCGATCAAAAGATCAATTAACTCATCTGCCATGAGAGATAGCAGTAACAAAGGAAAGACCACAAGAAACCCTCCCAAGATACTGGTTTTAAATAAATTAATTAGTTTTGTCATATCTAGCTCCGCAATTTCTTGTTAGACAGAATTTGTCAATGCGGTGATGATAACGAATGCACCGAATCGCTACACGTTACTAGCTATTCGATCTGCCAATGATTTGCTTTAGTTTGCACTTAACTCTTTGCTTAGTTTTAAAAAAGTTGATGCGGCAGGTGTCAGGGGTAAATTTTTCCGCCAAATAAGTGCTAAATCCCATGTTAGTTGCGGCGAGAGAGTTTTATAAATAAGGTTTTCTGAATTAACTTTCTGGCAGATAGGTTTAGGCAAAATAGCCACGCCCATCTTGGCTTCAACCATGGCGGCAATAAAGTCCCACTGGCCACTTTGAGCGGCAATGTTAAGATCGACATTGGCAGCGCGACTTAATCGATAAATAAGCTTTGTCAGTGAAAAATCATCGTTGTATAAGATGAATGGGTAAGGCGCTAGATCTTGCCAGCTAATACTCTCATTTTTAGCTAGTAAGTGATCTTTTGGCATGCAAGCAAGCAAGGGGTAACCCTTAAGATCTAAGCTGTTAAACTCCTGAGCATGTGTTGTCGGTAATGCGGTAAAGGTCAAATCTAAACTGTCATTTAACAGCGCCTGCTCTGCACCAAAGCCGCCGAGTTCTTGAATACTGAGTTCAATTCCGGGATATTTCTGTCGAAAATGAGCGACTAATTCGATGATCATTTCGCCCATCATTGGGCATACTCCAAGCCTAAGTTGGCCTGTTTGTAATCCATTTAAGTTATTGAGATCTTCCCTAAGTCGGTGCCATTGGCCCACTATTTGTTGCGCAGTGCACACTAAAGCTCTGCCTGCTTCGGTGGCAATCACCTTTTGATTATTTCGGATCAGTAAAGGCTGGCCGAGATTATCTTCAAGGCGTTGGATCATCTTCGTTAAGGTAGGTTGAGTGAGATGAAGCTTCTCTGCTGCCCGAGTATAATTGCCAACTTCGACTAGGGTTAGGAAGCAGTGTAAACTTTTTATTTGGATGTTCATGCTTATTTGGAATCTAGTTGATGGCTATTATTCATTTTACTAATAGTCTGAACCAGATTACTTTGACCTAAAGCACATATCCAACCAATTATCCCAGTTTTGAGAGGTCGTCAACATGAAGTCATACCAAGGTTTATTCGCCCAAGCACTATATTTAGCAGCAATGCCACTTGAGCAAGATTGTGCACAAAAGAAACAAGCTGATACTAATGAGCAGAAATGTTCAGTTGAAGAGCCTAGTAAAGAAACATTGTAAGTGCTTTACGAGTATCGAACGGCTTATTTCCAACCAAATATCCAACAGCTTTCGTCGGTTAGCTCGCGCCAATTAATGTCATATTGAGTGCGGGTTAATACCGCTTCAATTTGGCAGCGTTCCACATCTCCCATTTCATCAAATTCCATTTTAGTGACCATAAAGTGCTTCTGTTTCTGCATCGGCTTTAGTGCGGTCCACTTACTTTGCAGCAGTTTTTTAGGATTTATTTTATTCATAAAAATTAATACGTAAAGCGGCTCTTGATCGATCAACACCGAAGTATTATTAATGGCGTTGTTGGTGACGTTGTTGGCGAGATTAGCGGGGAACCTACCGCATTAGATGCGACAGGCTCGATTGCGGAATATATTAGTTCAGTAATTCGTGGTTTTCGGGAAGTTGACGGCTGATCCACAGCACTAATTTGTGTTTCATATTTGGACCATCTTCTTTGTCTTTTGACAAAGCTTGAATCAAGTTGTCTTTTACTAATAATCGGTAAATACATTCCACTTTGTCTTTGGGGGAAATACCTTGACCAAAGTCGGCAAAGCCTCTTTTCTTGGCGTAACCTACTCCGATTTCCATCGCGAGCTTAAGTAGCTGTACATCATGTTTACCAGACTTCATATAAGCGCTTCTTCTTTCGATTGATATAACTCTAACGTTACCTGAATCTAGAGCGAAGGCAAGAGACATTACGCTGAATAAGGCTGTTTAATAAATTGAAATCAGCAGCTATTGTCATTGAACAGAATCATGTTCTGGCTATTTATACTATCGCCTATATAGCGCGGTGATTAGGCAAATGCTTATTATTCAATGTACTTTTCTACAAAGAGTCTAGTACTTCCTCTTCGACCGATTATTGAACATCAACATCTTGATGAACAGTTAACTAGAATTATCATGTATCGTCGTAGACGCACTTACTTATGGATCAATCTCTGTCCTTTGAGTGACCACTTTAGCATGAGCGGTCCGGCGATGGTCGTGACGACGATAACCATGACTAATTCGGTGAATAACTTAGGTGAAATGATGCTGGCTTGGCGGCCCATTTCAGCAAACACTAGACCTACTTCACCGCGAGGAACCATCGCACAGCCAATGATGAGTTTTCTTCGCCATGATCCCTTTGCTGTTAGACCGGCTGCGAGTTTAGTCAAGATGGCGATCAGTGCCAGCCAAAGTAGTAGCAGTAAGCCTGTTGTAGTGAGTTCTAACTGGCTTAGATCAACGGTAATGCCAACATAAACAAAAAATATCGGTGCGAAAATATCGATGAGTGGTTTGGTCGACTTTTCCAGTTGATGAGTAAAATGAAAAGGATTGCGTAGGTAACGGTTTATCGGCGAAATAAACTGCTTAGATAATGCCATTCCAACGGCAAAGCCACCTAATAGTGCGGGCGCACCGAATAAGTGAGCTAACCATGCAAATAAACAGATTAGAGTGATCACGATAAAAACAGCGTAACCGGATTGGTTAAACTGAGGCTGAAGGCCGCGTGCTAGATAAATCAATACGCGCGCAAAGGGTGGAGCGATAAGTAAAAACCCAATAACTTTAATGGTTAATATGAGTATCGAACCGACACTTAAACTGCCTGAATCATGAAAATTCAATAATATGCTCAGTAATATTACCCCAGCGATATCATCTATTACGGCAGCGCCCAAGATCACTTGGCCCTCAATCGTTTGTGTTTGTTTTGCTTGAGCCATCACTCGTATTGATATTCCAATGCTGGTGGCCGTTAGGGCACAGCCGAAGAATAGCGCAGTAAATGAGGGTAAATTAAGCCAGTATGCAGCGGCAGTACTGGCGACCACAGCAGGAACTAAAATACCGCTTAATGCTACCCAGGTTGAGTGTCCACGAGCATGATATAGACGCTTAATGGAAGTATCACAGCCGATATCAAATAGCAGTAAAATCACCCCTAATTCAGCCAGAACCGACAGAGTATTATGCGGAGTAACCCAACCCAGAATCGAAGGGCCAATCAGCAGTCCCGCCATAATCTCCCCCACGACGGCGGGGGAGCCTAATCGACGAGCAAGCTCCCCTAGCAAGCGGCCAAAAAGTAGAATAAGAAAAATGGAAATGACAAAGCTATCTATTGCCACTGTTGCCCCCTTATTTGGTTAATAACAGCGCTTTGATCTTGATCATGTATATGCGTCATCCTGAGGCGAGGACGCATATGCTTGTCTAAGCTAGAGTAAGGTAATAATGGCAGGAGTAAACCATGGACAAGGTGTTTATTATTTCGCAAAGAGAGGAATCTCATACCGATGCTATTGCGACGGGAATAGAGTTGGCAAACGCATTGGGTAAACGTGCAGAAATTTTTGCTTATAGCTTTGAATATTTCGGCAGCGCAGAGTATTACAACCCTCGCTTTGCAGCAGTAGCGCATAAGAATATGATGAAGCAGCGAGAGGCGAAAGTGGAAGGCGAACTGGAAAAATTGCAGGCAGAAGATGTCCCCGTCCATAGCGTATGGAGCAAAGATCTGTCTGAACATGCCTGTTATCATTCTATTCGTCATGGTTTCGATCTCATGGTAAAAGCGGTACATCATGCGGATCACTATCTACCTGTTGATTGGAATTTGATCCGTAATGTCAAAATTCCGTTAATGTTACTGACAGATAACCCTTTGCATAGGGGCAATGCCGTCATGATGGCAGTCGATCTGGGTAGTGATAAGCCTATTAAAAAACAACTTAATCAATTGGTTATTAAGCATGGTAAGGCACTAGCCAAAGCTAAGGGCAGTAAACTACATCTAGCCTTTGTCATTAGAGTGCCTAAGTTGATCCGCGATATGGACTTGATCAATACCAACACATTAGTCAAAGAGGCTTATCAAAAATATCAACATCAATTAGCTAAACTAGATCTCGATCCTGACTGCATTCACATTACTGTTGGCGAACCTGATCTTTGCCTTTATGAGCTTGCCTGCCGTTTTAAGGTGCGAGACTTAGTGCTTGGAGCATGTCAGCGTCGCGGTATTTTTGGCTATGTTATTGGCAACATGGCTGAGTCCATTATCAGCCGTGTGCGCAGCAACGTGTTGGTTATTCCGGCCGACGATCAGCTATTGGGATTACCAAGTTCGGATGATGTTTAATACGCCAGTACCTTTTATGTACCTCGTCCACAATAAAGAGCACTGAAGCTGTGGCGAGTAAGATCAACCAGTGACCTAAACTGATGGGACTAAGCTGGAGTGCATCATTTAGTCCAGGGGTATACATGGCGCCAATATGGATCCCTTGGGCCACAAGGATGCCGATAAGCAGGATAGGGTTACTAAACAAAGAGATCTGCAGTAGCGACCTGTGTTCAGAACGGCTATTGAGCGCGTGTACATTTTCAAATAACACCATCAACATAAGCGTGAGGTTGCGAGCTTCCACTTCATCAGCGCCCATGTTTAGCGATATAGCAAATAAACCAAATGCTACCAAGCCCATTGTGAGTGCACTGGTCACAACTCTTTCGAGCATTAAACGATCGAAAATGGGCTCCTTTGGTGATCGTGGCGGTTGAGATAGCTCCTTACCTTCAGCGGGCTCGAAGGCGAGTGCGACATCCTGCACCCCATTAGTGACGATATTCAGCCAGAGGATCTGCAGTGGGAAAAGCGGGATCGGTAGTGCAAATAACACACTGAGAATAAAAAGGAAGATCTCTGCTGCACCAGTACTGATGAGCAAATAAATCACCTTGCGAATATTGTTATAGACGATACGCCCTTCGATGATCCCTTTTACAATCGAACTAAACTTATCATCGGTGAGGACCAATGCGGCGCTTTCTCTGGCAACATCGGTTCCCCTGAGCCCCATGGCAATACCGACATGAGCGTGTTTGAGGGCCGGTGCATCATTGACGCCATCTCCGGTCATAGCGACAAACTCTCCCTGCCTGATAAGCGATTGAGTGATCTCCATCTTTTGTTTAGGCTTAACTCTAGCAAACACCCTGTGACTAGAGACTAGTTGATCAAATTCACTTTCACCCTGATGCATTGCTTTTTCCAGAGCCAGACCTGTTATCGCACTATCATCCTTTGTGGCAATATTAAGCTGTTGTGCCAGCGTTAGCGCGGTAGCAGGGTGGTCACCGGTGATCATAGCGACCTTGATTTGTGCTTCTCGGCAGGAGGCGATCGCACTTATGGCATCGGGTCTAAGGGGGTCACTCATGGCAACAAGCCCGAGAAATTCGAGATCATTGAAATGACTATCTACGGGGTTGCCTAAGCCGCGAGCTAATGCGAGTACCCGGTAGCCGTGCATAGCCATCGAATGCGTTTGCCTGAGAATGATTTGCTGCTGTTCTGAGCTAAGCAAACACATAGGGATAAGTTTTTCTACCGCACCTTTGACTGAGATTGATGGGCCTAGCTCGCTATCATCAATGCTGGCACTGAAGCCTTTTTCTGATTCATAGGGAAAAAGGGTCAGCCGTTTCTGCCGCAGCGTGGTAGAGGGCAGTTTGAGTTTGTGACCTAATATGAGGAAAGCCAAATCAACACCATCGCCATCAGCGTGCAACTCATTTTTTTCAAATACCAGATGCGCTTCATTGGCGAGCACTCCCGCAGTGGCTAACTGTTTGAGTGCGGGGTCTAGCGTTAAGTCAGCAGGGGACTTGTTATCCTTAGATTGGACAATACCTGTCGGGCTCAATCCCTCTCCCGTCACCTGATATCTCTGCCCGTTCGCAAGCCATATTTGCCCAATCGTCATCTCATTGACCGTTAATGTGCCGGTCTTATCTGAGGCGATAAAGGTACAGGAACCTAGCGTTTCCACCGCCACCAATTTGCGGACGATTACGTTGGCTTTTGCCATTCGTTTCATGCCGATAGCGAGAGCGACAGTGATCGCTGCGGGTAACCCTTCTGGGATCGCAGATACGGCCAATGCCACGCCGAGTAAAAACACATCAGAGAGGGCGGCACCCCGCATTAAGGTCAGGCCAAATATGAGCGCAATAATAATGATGATGGCTATCGCGATGCGCAGTGTGAACTGATCGATTCGTTGCATCAGTGGCGGCTTAGTATTGCCGCCCTGGTGGACTAAGTCGGCGATCTGTCCAATCTGAGTGTGGGTTCCTGTTGCGAAGACTTCTCCCTCGGCTCGGCCATGGGTGACTAAGGTGCCGGCAAAAGCCTGCTTCTTATTACTGACAGAAGCGGATTCACCGGTGAGAGCCGACTCATCGACCTGAAATTGACTGGATTGTTTAAGATGGATGTCAGCACCGATACGGTCACCGCCATTGAGGATAACCCAATCACCAGGCACCAAGCTTTTACTGTCAACGAGTACCGGATGGCCATCTCGGAGTACTCTACTTTGCTGCGGCACCATATGCGCTAATGAATCGGCTGCTTGTTGTGCTGAGTATTCTTGAATGGCGCCAATGAGCGCGTTAAGCAGTAATACTACCGAGATAAAGAACGCATTAATAAGCTGGCCAAGCAGTAAGCAAACAATAACCGCCACCAATAACACATAAATGAATGCGCTACGAAACTGGACCATAAACAGTCGAAAGAAACTATTTTTTGGCGGTTTAGGCAAACTATTTTCACCATACTGCCTCAATAGCATTATCGCCTGCTTGCTCGTTAACCCCGGAATGACCACATCTCCTCTCACTATTCAGTTTTGTGTTGTCAGTTGATCTATAGTCAATAATGATAGAGCAAGGCAGTTAATTTGGATGTTAATTGACCAGTATCAAGGCTTGATAGGGCTTTTGTGTCTAGAGCTGGATTAAGTCCACAAAATAACAGCTGTTAGAAATTTACTGCTTAATTTTATGGGGTTGGGAGGTGATCGTTAAAGATAAATTTAACCGATAAAAAAACCACCTCATTTGAGGTGGTTTTTAATTTTCAAGCTCAGTAAATAGCTTACTAACTTAGTTGTTTGAGAATGTGTTCTCAACCAATTCGGTCTTGTTCTCAGCTTGCGGTGTGTGACACTGAGTACAGTTGTAGTAATGATCGTTCAGTTTGGCATCGGCAAGCAAATGCGACGGATCGATCTGGGTCGCTTTCATGCGTTTTGCTTTTGCTGGACTATGACAACTCATACAGCCGTTTTTCTTCAGTGTAATTGGGTATCCCGCTTTGTGTGGGATCATCGGTGGTTGATGTACAAAAGTACGTTCAATCGACTTACCACGTTTGGGATACGTTGCAGCAGGGTCTGCTGCCCGAATCTCGGTGATTGCAGACTGTCCAAGTGAATTGATGTTAACAGGCTCTGCTGGCGTATTTGCTTGCTGGCCTGAACATGCGCTGAGCGCCATCACTAACGCAGCTGCAGTCAATAATTTTTTCATTAGTTTATCTCCGCTTATGGGTTAGTTATGCTTTAGTCACTTTAACTGGACACTTCTTGAAATCTGTCTCTTTTGACAGAGGATCTGTCGCGTCGAGTAACAGTTTGTTGACCAATTGGCGCGCATCGAAGAACGGCATAAATGCCACGCCTCTTGGCGGCTTGTTACGGCCTTTAGTTTCTACTCTTGTCTTAACTTCACCACGAGGCGAGGCTACAATCACTTCGTCACCGCGTTTTACGCCACGTGCTTTAGCATCTTCTGGATGCATGAAAATTTGTGCATCTGGGTAAGCGCGATATAGCTCAGGTACACGGGCTGTCATTGAACCAGTATGCCAATGCTCTAGAACTCGACCGGTTGATAACCAGATATCGTACTCTTCGTTTGGTTCTTCCGCAGCAGGCTCATAGGGTAGTGCAAAGATAACCGCTTTACCGTCTGGCTTACCGTAGAAGTTAAAGCCTTCACCTGCTTTGACATACGGATCGCTACCTTCAACGAAGCGACGTAGCGTCTCTTTACCATTAACCACAGGCCAACGTGCACCGCGGTTTTCATGGTAAGTATCGAAATCGGCTAGATCGTGACCATGACCACGTCCAAACTGGGCGTACTCTTCGAATAGACCTTTTTGAACGTAATAACCAAAGGCGTCAGACTCATCATTGAGATCCGCTTTACACTGATCAGCTGGGAACTTATCGACAACACCGTTGGCAAATAACACCTCATAAAGCGTCTTGTCAGCGTATTCTGGTTTCTTAGCAATAAGTTCAGCAGGCCAAACTTCAGACACTTTGAAGCGCTTAGAGAACTCCATTAGCTGCCATAAGTCAGACTTAGCGCCTTCCGGTGCTTTAACTTGTTGATGCCACATGTGAGTACGACGTTCAGCGTTACCGTAAGCACCTTCTTTCTCAACCCACATCGCGGTAGGTAGAATCAAGTCAGCAGCCATCGCGGTAACGGTTGGGTAGGGATCTGACACTACAATGAAGTTTTCTGGATTACGGAACCCTGGGTAGATTTCTTCATTGATGTTTGCGCCGGCTTGCATGTTGTTGGTACACATATTCCAATAACAGTTCAGCTTGCCATCTTTAAGCATACGCGTTTGTAATACCGCGTGGTAACCGGGCTTTGGCGGAATCGTGCCTTCAGGCAGCTGCCATAGATCTTCGGTGATCTTACGGTGCTTAGGATTCTTAACGACCATGTCTGCTGGCAGACGGTGTGAGAATGTACCCACTTCACGCGCAGTACCACAGGCTGATGGTTGACCCGTTAGTGAGAATGGGCTGTTACCAGGAGTGGCAATCTTACCTGTTAGTAAGTGGATGTTATAGAGCATGTTGTTAGCCCAAACACCACGAACGTGTTGGTTAATTCCCATGGTCCACAAGCTCATTACTTTCACTTTTGGATCGGCATAAGCCTTAGCCATTAATTCAAGTTTTTCTGGCTCTACACCACTCATTTCAGCAGCGTATTCAAGCGTATAAGTGCTAACGAATTTAGCGTATTCGTCGAAGCTAATCGGCGCTGACTTACCGCTACCTGGATTCTTAGCTTTTTGCTCTAGCGGATGCTCTGGACGCAAACCGTAACCAATATCGGTAGTACCGAGTGCAAACTTAGTGTGTTTAGTGACAAAGTCTTTATTAACAGCATCATTTTGGATGATGTAGTTAGCGATGTAGTTCAATATCGCTAAGTCAGACTGAGGACGGAAAACCATGGCGTTATCGGCTAAGTCGAAGCTGCGGTTTTGGTAAGTTGACAATACATGTACGCGGCTGGTCGGGCTGCTTAAGCGGCGATCAGAAAGACGAGCCCAAAGGATTGGATGCATCTCTGCCATGTTAGCGCCCCAAAGGACGAACTCATCAGCGGCTTCAAGGTCATCATAACAACCCATTGGCTCATCGATACCGAAGGTACGCATAAAGCCACCTACAGCAGAAGCCATACAGTGACGAGCGTTAGGGTCGATATTGTTAGTCAGGAAGCCCGCTTTGTGTAGTTTAGAGGCAGCGTAACCTTCCCAAATAGTCCATTGGCCTGAACCAAACATACCGACTGCAGTTGGGCCTTTAGTCTTAAGTGTGTGTTTCCACTTATCAGCCATTGTGTCTAGTGCGGTATCCCAGCTGACTGGAGTGAATTCACCTTCTTTATCATATTTGCCGTCAGTCATGCGTAAAAGAGGCGTGGTTAGACGGTCTTTTCCGTACATGATCTTAGATAGAAAGTAGCCCTTAATACAGTTAAGGCCTTTGTTCACAGGGCTTTCAGGATCGCCCTGAGTCGCGACGACTTTGCCATTTTCTGTGCCTACAAGAACACTACAACCTACGCCACAAAAACGACAAGGTGCTTTGTCCCACTTAATGCTATCTTTTTGCTCTGCAGCTTCGACTATCTTCACTGGCAGAGTTACACCTACGGCTGTTGCGGCGGCAACTGCAGCGTTGGCTTTTAGAAACTCGCGACGGCTAATGCTCATGGTGTTCCTCACTCTTCTGTTCTACTGGATCGATTGGATCGACTTGATGGTAAATTAGGCTACTATTAATAACGCCTTCAAAGGCATTAATAGCTTCAACGTTATCGAGGATAGAGCGTTGTGTTTCACCTTCTAAGGTGACCACAAATTTGCCTTCATCGGTAACTGCATGGATTTCGGCGCCTTCAAGCGCAGATAAGCGCTGGGTGATATCTGCAACAGACTTACTCGCGGCGTGCACAACTAAGCTGGTGATATGAAATTCTTTGCTCATCTTTTTACCTTCTTCGTTTCGGTAAATAACATTGCATAAAAATGACTGGCTACTTACCAAGATTTATATTGAGTCTAGACCTCAAAAAAATTGTGGGTATACCTCACAAGGGGTAATGAGGTTTTTTATCGACCAAGATCAACTTTTTCTAGGTGATCTAGTTCTCAAATTTGTCAATAAAGATTAGAAGCTTGATTGGTTTTTGTCCATTTAGAATGTTAGCTTGCGCTACATTAAATAATGAGTATATTCAAAAGCTTGATTAATGATAACCATTCTTATTTAAGGTTTACTTGTAGCGGCGGTCGTTAGCAGTAGCGGGCCTTTATGCAGGCCCGAGTAGAGATTTGATGCTTAATATCCAGTGAGTTCCATATAACCCGTTCCATTATGTGTGCCGCTAATATCGATAGGGCCTTCCCAATAAGGGATAGAGAGCGGCATACTGGAATCGTTATTCAGCGGGGTAGTCGTAATATCGATATTTTCCGATGGGATCTGGATATGCCATTGGACAGGGTATCTGCCCGATGGTGTTTGCTGCCATGCGGTTGCTGTCATGGTAATTTGTTGATTACTGATATTATGGCCACGGCCATCTTGGTACATGCGTCTGCCACTGTAAAAATGAGATTGGTCGCCAGTGTCATCCCTAAGCTGAAACAGCATTAGGGTGCTGGTGCTATCCAATCTAATCGCAAACCAGTCCCAGCCTTGCTGAGTTTTCGATAGAAACTGCGAACTCCACTCTCTGTCTAACCAAGCATGCCCACTGACCTTTTCTCGCTTTCCATCTCTTACCAGGCTGCCTGTCACCGTGATAAACGGCTGGCTATAATAGTAGGAGGCGACGCTGCCAGCGGCATTTTTTACGCTATAACCGTTATCGCCTTGCAGTTGAAAAGGTGCAGTTGTATCCAGTTGCAGTTGATAGCTGAAATCTGAAGTTGCTACATTTAATGTCGCCGGAAATAGCTGTTTGCTTTGACTGCGCCATTGCCAATCATCTTGACGGATGGTTAATGGCTCCGCTTGTGTACCTGCAATACTGACATGACCACGGGACCACTTCTCTTCAGCTTTATGGCTGCTCTTGCTAGTGACGGCGGTATGGGACATATAAAGCTGCTTTGTCTGCCAAGGTGATCTATCGATGGCGCTACTGGCTAGCTGTGCTCTATCTGCTTGTTGAGCAGGTGGTGCTGACGGTGGTGAAAGTGCGATCCGAAACTGAGTCCACTGGAGTCCCACTTGTTCTTTTGATTCTGTTTCAAGGTTGGCGGTGAGGTACCACCACTCCTGCCTAAAATCATTATGTGCCATATGATCAGCTGGAAACTGCAAACTGACATTTGGCGTGACGGGAGTATAACCTTGGGCATTACCATCGAGTAACTGTCCCATGCCTGTTGAAGGCGACGCCGCAGGCGAACAGGCAGTAATGAACACGGTAATGAAGCTTATCAATAAAGCCGAGAGTAAGGCTCTGTTCATAATGCCTCCTGCTGCAAACTGGTTATCAGCGGTTTACGGGTTTGCCAATAGAGCGGCAGTAGCACTGCCAGCGCACTTGCCCCAAGCGCGATAAGCACAACTTGAAAATAAGCTTGCCAGTCCCACACCATGGCGATACTCCAACCAAAGGCTTGCAGGGTCACTTTGTTAATCAATAGGTAGCCAAGCAGTGCGCCTGCGGGTAATGCGAGTAGACAGGTGAACAATACAATCAACAGCATTTGCAATGATACGATGCCGCGCAGTTGATTGCGGCTGACGCCAAGTGCATATAGTCGAGCCAATGGTGCCTGTCTTGCTTGAGTGAGCATCAAACAGGCGCTGAACAGTCCGATGGCTGCAACCATCAGTGTTAGGCTGTTGAGCACTAAGGTTATTGAAAAAGTGCGTTTAAAAATCTCCAGCGCACGTAGTTTTATCTTGGCTTGGTTATACATCTGCGCCGCCGATAACGGTATTTGCTGTTGTAAGATCTGCTCAAGCTCGGCTATCTCTCCAGTGTAGCTGGCGGCGATACTGGTGGGACTGCTCGGCAATGCTAATCGCTGCCACGTATGTTGGCTGACAATCACTTGCCCTAACGGATTACCGTAATCATAAAAGATCGCCCCGATAGGTAAAGGTGGCTGTGAGGCATTTTTAAATTCAGGTAACGAGACAAGATCGCCCACCTCAAGTCGATACTTAATCGCCATTGGCTCGCTGATCATCAAGGCACGGCCTTCAAAAAACTGCGGCCATAAGTTATCTACTTGTGCCTTCATTTGGTTACTGTTTCTCAGTGAGTGAACATCTCGTGTCATCAGGCTGACTGGCGCATTCTGATAATGACTTTTATGCACCCATTGGCCATAAACGGCGCTGACTTTAGCCTGTTTGGCTAACAGTGTTTGGGTCGCTGCGATTTTGTCATTGGGTGGGCGAATATAAATATCGGCATATAAGCGAGCATCTAACCAGTTCTTAAGTGTTATTTCAAAACTGCCTACTAAGGTGTTCATCGATATATTGGCGGTAAGTGCGAGTAACATGGCCATCATTGCTAACGACAATGGCGCAATTAGCTCTTTACTCTCAGCCACTGCGTATTGCCACAAGCCATTACGACTTACACGTGCGGCAACAGACAAGCAAAGTTGCAGTGATAATGGCAGTAATAGAGGGATGGCAACCGTGACAACACCCAACAGGATTAAGCTATGTTGATAGTCGCGGCTAAAGGGAAAAAGTGTTGCGGCTAGTGTTAGTAAACCTATTGCTGTTACAAACAGTATTCGTTGATATTTACCCGCATAGCGTTGTTGCTCAAAACGACTGCTACTGCGCGCGAGTGGCTGTTTAGCCAGCGCATTAAACAGCGGTAAACATGCACATATGGCTGCTACAAAAGTGAGTGCAATAGCTTGATAGAGCCAACTCCACTGCCATAAGCCCGGTAACAGCCTGGCACCATAAAGCTGCTCAAGCGTTAACGCTATCATCGGTTGTAACCAGTGACTTAACTGTAAGCCCAAGATAAAACCGAGCACCGACCCCATAATGACTAAGCCAAATAGCTCCAGAAAAAGTGCAATTAACAATGCGCGTTGTGGGACACCTTGCTGCTGCAGTTGCACTAACAACTTTTGTCGTTTTAATAAGCTATAACGTACACCGTTATAAGCGATAAACAGCCCGACAACAAAGGCGAGTAAGCTCATTGCCGTGAGGTTTAAATGAAAACTGCGGGTCAAACTGGTGAGTCCTTCTCCCTCATCTTGCAGCGCTAACTCAAACTGCTTACCGCTTTGCTGACTAAATATTTGACTGACTCTTGCGGTTAATTGACTGGCATTGCCAAAGAGCGCGATATAACTCAGTTCCCCTGGACGGTCGAGTAACCGCTGTCCGAGGGAAATATCCATTAAAATGGCATTCCCTAGACCGAATTCGTCGCTAACTGAAATGACTGACAGCATGACACCTTCGAGTTCGAGTATGCCTTTTGGGGCAACTTGCTCAGCATGACTTTCACTCATGAGTATATAAGGTTTGCCAGAGAGCAATTTGGCTAGCGGAATGCCACTTGAAAGCATTGATACTTTGGCGGGTTTTGCGGTGTCATTGGATTTGCTCTGGTATTGTTGTATTGAGAGCGCGGCGATGAGGTCACTGGCTTGAATATCCCAGCGCTGGCCTTTGCTATCTGTGACGGTCCCTGATAACACAGCCAATGATTGCGTTACGCCAGCTTGACGCAGGCTGATATAGACCGAATCAGCGATGACTTTTTTACCTGCGACGGGCGCTAAAATGAGTTGTGCACGTTGGCTTAACAGCTCAGTCGCTTGTGAGTAGCTGCGCACTGCATTTTCGTTAGTGGCACGCACCCCGATTAGCAGCATTACTGCCAAAATAAAACCCAATAAAATAGCGCCTGCTTGTAAGGGAGCTTTGAGGTAATGCCGAGCAAAAACAGCCAGGCTGAGTCGAACGGTTAAGCCTAATTGGCTACTCATTGATGTTGCCTTGCTCTAAATGCCAGCGTCTTTGCATGAATGCCGCGCACTCAGCGCTATGCGTCACCATCAGAATACTGGTATTTGATTCGCGAGCCAGTTCGGTAAGCAGTTGCATTACTTCTTTACCGGCTTTTTCGTCAAGATTACCCGTGGGTTCATCGGCTAACAGTAATTTGGGCTGATGCGCTAAGGCTCGAGCAATCGCGACGCGTTGTTGTTGTCCGCCTGAAAGCGTTTCAACATGACGATGTTTCACGGTGTCTAAGCCTAACTGCTTGAGCAGATGATCGCACCATGGTGTCCACGATTGTCGATTCAAGCGTAAAGAAAAAGCAATATTGTCTTTTACATTGAGCGGGGTGAGTAGATTGAACTGCTGGAAGACAACGCCTAAATGCTGACGCCGAAATTGGCTCCACTGCTTATCTTGCCAAGGGGTGGTGTCATTGTCGAATAGCGAAAGTGTGCCACTATCGATAAATTCAAAACCACCGATAATGTTAAGTAAAGTGCTTTTTCCGCAGCCGCTGGGTCCTGTTAGTGCAACAGTGTCTGCACTTTCAAGTTGTAGGTTAATATCATCTAGCACTTGATGATATTTATCGCCGTCATTAAATCCTTTAGATACCGCTTTTAACGCCACGATACTGTTACCCATAACAACTCCTTTATCGACCCCGCACGGCATAAACTTGCGCAGTGATATCCTTGGTTTTGCTCAAAAACTATTTATTTAGCTGACAACAACTAATCTAGCATGCAATCCAGTGTAAATACGCATCAAAGTTATATTTAGATCGCTGATTATTAGCACCATTTATCTAAGTCCTGTAGCGCTAAACTCTTCAAGTCTACAAATATGTGTTGGATAGGTGAATGTGCTTAATTGAGTTGACGATATGTAGCTAAAGTGTAAACAAAATAATTTGTAGTCCAAATGAACAACTGCTATGTTGAGTCTACTAGGTAATTGCTGAGTGAAATTTGTACTATTTTTACTATTCATCAAATGGTTAGCATCATCAAAATGTTATTGATGTCTTTTTAGGTACTGGCTCCAAGTCTTGTCTACACTATGGATCACGGCGTATACCTAAGCGGCTTTAACATGCTCATTTCAGAGTTCCCGTACGCTAACTGAACAAGACTGTGGTCGAGATAATGGTCATTCCCTTTTCGAGACCGTTTGGATATTGAGCTAGCACTGACTTCCTCTTTTTAATTAACTGACTACGCATGAGTATCAAAAGTAATAGTAGCTTCAACTACAATATTTTTACCTAACTCATGATGACCAATAGCACTGTGGATTATGGATATGAGCAGACTTCGCACCTTTCGTAGCCGAATTTTATCGCAAATAGCTTTACCGTTAATTGCAATAATGGCCGTCGTATTCAGTATTAATGGTTGGTTTAATTACCAAGCTGAAGAGAAATACATTTATGATGACCTAGAAAAAAAGGCTGAAAATATTGCCCGCAGGATCCAATTTTTTCTACTTTCTGCTCAAAATGATACCCGCTCGATTGCAGACCTATTGGGTGAAGGGAATACCAAATCACTCTTCAACAATGAAGATAAACTCAAACTGTTATTAACCCGTCGATTGGATAGACATCCTGATTTTTATGGCAGTGCTATTGCCTTTCAAAAGGGATCGATTGGTGAGAGAGAGCTGTTCGCCCCTTATGCTTACCGAGACAAGGGGAAGATCAATATCATCGATATAGGCATCGATGGTTATGACTACACTGACGGTTCGTGGGAGTGGTGGACTAAAGCGATAAATAATATCAATGGCTACTGGTCTAGTCCTTATCTTGACGAAGGTGCCGGTAATGCATTGATGATCAGTTATTCGCAGCCTTTTGGTCCGTCACAACCCTTCGCTGGGGTCATAACCGTCGATCTGGCGTTGAATGCTATTCCTCAAATGGTGAATGTGGCAGCAGAACGAATCGTGGTGCTTGACGACCAAGGCCAGCTTATCTATCACGCGGATCAATCGTTGCTGTTGCAAAGGGGAGCAGATAAATGGTTAGCACAATCTACCGATAACCAACCTTTTATTGAGTTAATCGAGAGTGGCCTTGCAGGTTATAGCCAGGTGCAAGACAGCTCAGGTGGCACCTTCTTGGCGAGTGTAGGTGTTGTCCCTGCCCTAAATTGGCGGGTTATTATAATGACCCAACAACAACATCTACATAATAATTTTTTACTTGGCTTCTCTTCATTAGCATTAAATTTGCTGCTTATCTCTGCGGTGTTATTACTCACGGGTTACCTGACGGCCAGAAGACTAACGCGTCCAATAGAAGAATTGGAAGCGGGAATCGTTGCTTTTGGCGCAGGAAAAACCAAACGACTGGATCAACCTCGGGGGGCTGCGAGTGAACTTATTACCCTAACTGATAAGTTCAATGATATGGCGCAGGTGCTAGAAGAGCGCGAACAAGCTTTGCTTGATTCTCGTGGTAACCGCTTTGCCAAATTAATTGATGGTATGAGCGATAAATCTTTTTATTGCTCGATTGAACCTGATGGTCAAATAGCCCAAGTAAGCGCAGGCGTTGAGAAGGTGCTTGGCGTCAGCCCTGAGTTATTCAGGCGTAAGTACCAGAGAATGTTCTCCGATAACCCGATTAATGATCAAAACTGGCATTATATGGATGAGGCATTACACGGTAAGAATGTTCCGCCTCACCAAATTGAAATGCTTGATACTAAAGGAAAATTATACCGTTTAGATGTTTTTATGCAGCCGTTACTGTCTGACAGTCAAGAGCTGCTTTCCGTTGAAATGCTATTTAATGATGTGACCGAGACATTTTCTGCGGCGGCGTGGTCCAATGCGGTACTTGAATCTGCGCCAGAGGCGATGCTCATTGTTGATGAAGCTGGGCAGTTGGTATTTACCAACAGTCGTTGCCAGTTACTATTTGGCTATGAAGAAGCGCAAATGCTGACGATGTCGGTTGATCTGTTGGTACCAGATTCGATTCGACCCCAGCACGCCGACTTGCGAGCCAAGTTTGTTGCAGAAGGTAGAGATCGAAAAATGGGCCTAGGCCTAGCATCAGACTTGATGGCACTGAAAGCTGATGGTAGCAAATTTCCGGTGGAGATCAGCCTTGGTTTATTACCTGTCGATGCCGACGGCCAGCGCCAAGTTGCCGCCACCGTGCGTGATATAACCGAAGAATTAGAGATTGCTAAACGTATAAAAGATAGCGAAAACCGTTTCCGTGGTTTAGTGACTAATATTCCCGGTGCCGTTTATCGTACTCGTGTCGCAGACATTTGGGTGATGGAATATATTAGCGACAATATTGGCGATATCAGTGGTTATCCAGCCTCTGACTTTATTGAGAACAATAAGCGCAGCTTTACCAGTCTGATTGTTGAGGAAGATCTCGTCACGGCAAATAATGCCATAGAAACAGCCTTAGCCGAGCAAAAAAGCTTTGAAGTGCAATATAGGATCAAACACCGTGATTCAAGTATTCATTGGGTACATGAAAAGGGTAAAGCGATCTATAACGCTGAGGGTGTTGCTCTTTGGTTTGATGGCAGTATTAACGACATCACCAATAGTAAGGTCGCGCAAGAGAAAATAGCGCAATCCCAACAACAGCTAGAAACAATAACGGAATCGATCCCGAGTACCGTTTACCAGTTGCATTGGCGATCAAACAGTGATCGCGAGTTCACCTTTTTATCAAGTGCCTGCATTACCACATTGGGCTTTCATCGAGATCAAGTGGTCGACAATTTCGATCTGGTTGCTGATTGTATTATCACCGATGAGCGTTCGCATATTATTGAAGCATTATCTGGTGCTAGCTTGTCAGGCTTAAACTGGACAGAAGAGTTTCGTTATCGCCACCCAATGGGGGACATTCGTTGGTTGCAAGCGGGAGCGCACGGTAATCAATTAGCCGATGGCAGCATCGTCTGGAACGGCTACCTGATGGATATTACTGAGCGAAAGCAGATAGACAAAGAGTTGGCTAAGCGTGAAGCCCACTTTAGAGCGTTATTCGATAACGCGGGTATTGGTATTGTGAATGTGGATGATCGCGGTGCGATCTTAGATTGTAACGAGCAATTCAGCCATTATATGCAACTGTCATCAGCCGATCTTAAAGGCACCTCGTTCTTTGATTATCACCATAATGATGATCGCGATGCGGCCAAGTCGATGTTTACGGAGTTGATGAAAAATGGCGGCAGTAGCGTGACCACGGAGATCCGTCTGTTGAGCCAATCTGGCAATGTGATGTGGATGGATGTGACATTAACCGGCTTGCAAGATAAACACGGTAAGCTCAACTCTGCCGTGCTGTCGATGTCTGATATCACATCGCTAAAACAGATCTCGGATGAGTTAACACAGGCAAAAGATTCAGCCGATGCAGCCAGTAAAGCTAAGAGTGACTTTTTAGCTAATATGTCTCATGAAATCCGCACCCCAATGAATGCCATTATCGGCATGTCTCAACTGTGTCTGCAAACAGAGTTAAACAATAAGCAGCAAAATTATGTACAGAAAATTGATCGAGCCTCAAAGTCGTTGCTGGGGATCATTAATGACATCTTAGATTTCTCAAAAATTGAGGCGGGTAAGCTTGATATAGAATCGGTGCCATTCCAGCTAGATACCATGCTCGAAGATTTAAGTGACATGTTTTCGGTTAAAGCCGCGGATAAGCAGTTGGAACTCTTGTTTGCTGTTGCGCCCAATATTCCAAGGCAGCTCGAAGGTGATCCACTGCGGCTGTCGCAAGTGCTGATTAATTTAATGAATAATGCGGTTAAATTTACCGAACAAGGTGAAATACTGCTTTCTATTAGCCAACTAGAGCAGATTGACGACTCGATTACACTGCGGTTTAGCGTACGAGATAATGGTATCGGTCTCACGGAAGAGCAGCGCAATAAGTTGTTTAAATCCTTTAGTCAGGCAGATGCATCGACGACGCGTAAATACGGTGGTACCGGTCTTGGTCTGGCTATCTGTAAACAGCTGGTGGAGCTGATGGGTGGCGAAATAGGTGTCGAAAGTCAGTTCGGTAATGGCAGTACCTTTTTCTTCACTGTTAAGTTTAAAGTGGCTGACAATAAACTGTTAAAAGTGGGCCAAGAGTTAGAAGGAATACGTATTTTAGTGGCAGACGATAATGCCACTGCCCGTGATATTTTACGTACCACGCTTGAAAGTATGGGCTTTGAAGTGGATACCGTAAAGAGTGGTGCTCAAGCCATAGAACGATGCAAGACTACGCAATATCCAGTCGCCCTTATTGATTGGTTAATGCCAGAGATGAACGGCTTAGAAACATCGGCTGCCATCATCGATGGCAGCGATACCCCACCTAAAATACTTATCGTATCAGCCCACGCAAATACAGAATTTACAGATAATATTAATGACAGTGGTATCGCTGGTTACATTACTAAACCTATCAGTGCCTCGCGCTTACTTGATGGGATCATGTCATCGCTGGGTAAAAATGGCGCCATGCCAGTACGGCGTAAGGGCACTGACATTAGCCAAGTGCTACTGGCACAGCTCAAAGGCAAGCGTATTTTACTCGTTGAAGATAATGATATGAACCAGGAGGTCGCGACTGAATTTCTCGAGCAGGTAGGGATTATCTTATCGATTGCAGATAATGGCCAAATCGCGTTAGAAAAGCTAGCGACGCAGTCATTTGATCTGGTCTTAATGGATTGCCAAATGCCAGTAATGGATGGGTATCAGGCCACGCAGGCATTACGTAAAATCCCTGAACTTGCAGAATTGCCAGTGGTGGCGATGACGGCCAACGCAATGGCGGGCGATAAAGAGATGTGTTTACGAGTAGGAATGAATGCTCATATTGCCAAGCCGATAGAGGTGTCGCTGCTCTATACAACCTTGTTGGAGTATCTAGGTGATGGTCAGCAGGAGGTATTGGCCAGCGATTTTGATAAGACCGAAGTAGACGATCAAGTGCTTTTTTGGCCGCAACATGCAGAACTTGATGTGGATAAAGGTTTGCAGTTAGTCCAAAACTCCATTCGTCTTTATAGACGCATATTCGAGCGTTTCTATAGCGGGCAGATGCATACCGCTGAACAGATTGAATTAGCAATAAGCCAAGGTAAAACTGAGGATGCCATTCGCTATGCACACACCTTAAAAGGGGTGTCGGGTAACTTATGTGCCCCTAAGTTAGTTGAAGTGGCTAGAGTCATTGAAACCAAGTTAATTGCTTCAAGTGAAGCGGATGTTGCTGCTGAATTAGTCGAACTCGAAAAGCTGATCGCCGTTATTTGTGATGCCATATCTCAGTGGATGTCGCAGCTCCCCAATCATGATGCGTTAATTGAGCAGAGCACACCAAGTCAGACTTTATCCGATGTTGAACTGGCAGCCACGGCAGCAGTATTACTGAGCATGTTGGAAGATGCTGACTCTGATGCCGTTGACAAAATGGACGAAATAAAAGGTCAGGTGACCGCAGATATGTGGCATAAAATCAGCCCAGCGCGAGCGATGATCCATCGCTACCAATTTGATGATGCCGCCGAGCTGATTAAGTCGTTATTTGACTTGTAGAGAGTTAAATTCAGCTTTTTGGTAACCAAATACAGCGCTTTGAAACGCGCGTGGTTTTAAAGCTGACTATACTTGATTCATCGTTTGGGTCTAATAAGGAGAGTAGGTTTAATGGACAAAGCCACCATTTTAGTTGTGGATGACACCCCCGGTAATATCGATATCTTGGTGGGGATCTTGAGTAATGACTACAAGATTAAAGTGGCTATTGATGGCCCTAAAGCACTCGCGTTAGCGCAAAAAAATGCCCCTGATCTTATTTTACTCGATGTGATGATGCCTGGGATGAATGGATACGAGGTGTGTGAGCGTTTAAAGACTGACCCGCTGACTTGCCATATACCGGTTATTTTTGTTACCGCATTGGCTGAAACCGCAGATGAGACCCAAGGGTTTGCGCTGGGCGCAGTTGATTACATCACTAAGCCAGTGAGTGCTCCTGTGGTACAAGCGCGGGTAAAAACCCATCTTGCGCTTTATGATCAAAAACGGCTGCTTGAGCAGGAAGTAAAAGCACGGACAAAAGAGCTAGAAGAGACACGGTTTGAGATTATTAGACGTCTTGGGCGAGCTGCTGAATATAAAGACAATGAAACCGGGCTACATGTTATTAGGATGAGCCATTATGCTCGCTTGTTGGCGGTACAGTCTGGGTTGCCAGACAAGTACTGTGATCTCATTTACAATGCCGCTCCAATGCATGATATTGGTAAAATAGGCACGCCTGATTCAATATTAAAAAAGCCGGCGAAATTAGATAAACATGAATGGAAAGAGATGCAGTGTCATGCAGAAATAGGCGCCAAAATTATTGGCGAACATAAAGACCCATTGCTTAAAATGGCCAAACGTATCGCCTTGAGTCACCATGAAAAGTGGGATGGCAGTGGCTACCCAAATGGCGTGGCAGGGACGGACATTCCCATTGAAGGTCGCATAGTGGCAATTGCCGATGTGTTTGATGCATTAACCTCGATTCGACCCTACAAAAAAGCTTGGACCGTTGCCGATACAATGGCACTTATCGAGAGTGAGTCAGGCAAACATTTTGATCCTGAGCTGGTCGAGCATTTTAAACAAATTTTGGCAGAGGTCACGCAAATTCGCGATGAGCATCATGAAACGTAACGACTTTATACCATCCATAAAAAAGGCGCCTTAGGCGCCTTTTTTATTACAGTACTCGTTAGTCACTCTCTTCCAAAGAGTATGGCAGGGCAATGACACTAAGTTGTGATGTATCATCACCGGCGATTCTCAGTGTGGCGCCCATCGGTGTGTCATTGGCTAACACTGCAGTAAACAATACCTGCTGATCTCGTTGAACACTTTCAATAATGGTACCAGCGCGTCGAAATCCAGCATCCTCTTCTAAGGCTATCTCTAATTGGCTGTCAGCGGTTAATTCAGCTGATACCGTACCTGAGACAATATAGAGTGCGCGTTTGTTGCCACCGCGGTATTTCATTCGAGCGATAGTTTCTTGGCCCATGTAGCAGCCTTTGTTGAAGCTAATGCCATTAATCGCTTGCAGGTTACACATTTGCGGCACAAATTTAGCATTATGCACAGCGCCAATATTCGGGTAACCGGCTAATATTTCTAGCTCTTGCCATGCCGTTGCATCAAAAGTCACTGCTTCAGTCAGTGTATTGAAACGCTCTACACTCGATTGCTCGATTGCAATAATAAAACGGCCAGCATCTTGGATGATCATGCCATTGTCGATAAGCGTCAGCTCGTCGTTTAATGCCCCAAATTGCTCGGTTAACCAAGTTGATGCTTGCTCACCAGCAACGCCTAAAAGTAGCCAGTCATCGCTCACATCAGTGAGGTCAGCCTTGCTAAATACGGCATACTTTTGCAATTGAGATAGATCTAATGCCAACGTCTGTTTTGGCATCATCATAAATAGGGTGCCGTCTTTCGCAAAGGTTCTAAAGGTGGCAAGCATTTTCCCTTTAGGATCGCAATGTGCGCCCCAGCGCCATTGATTGTCTTCAAGTGAGCTGATGTCGGCAGTGACTTGACCATGTATAAAGCTGCGGCCTTGTTCTCCCGTTACCGACATTAAACCTAAATGAGATAACTGGGACACAATAAGGGAAGGCTGTTGTCCGTTTAAAGGCCAGTTAGGCTGAGAAGTTGACAGGGTCATGAGCAAGTCCAAGAGTTAAACGAGAAGAGTGATGATTGTAACGCTAATCATAGGCTGCGAAAAGTTGCATACCGCAAGTTTATTAAAACTATAAGGCCGTACAATATCGAATTGTACGGCCTTAGAAGATCCGCTGAAACTGATTTCAGCTAAATAGGACTGACTTAGTGAAGTAGTCGAGTTCTAATTGTGCCTTCAATCGCTTGCATTTCGGTGAGTGCCTCATCAGCTTTATCTGAATCAACCTCCATCACCACGTATCCTATTTCAGCTGTTGTTTGTAGATACTGAGCGGCAATGTTGATGCCTTTCTCTGCAAATGCCAAGTTAATCTGGATAAGGATCCCGGGTCTGTTACGGTGAATATGTAGCAATCTCGAGGTACCTGAGTGTGGCGCTAATGAAACTTCAGGGAAGTTAACTGCGGTCATGGTCGAGCCATTATCAGAGTATTTAACCAGTTTCCCAGCCACTTCTATACCGATGTTTTCTTGTGCTTCAGCCGTGCTACCACCCACATGAGGAGTCAATATCACGTTATCAAGCCCACGTAATGGGCTGACAAACTCATCGTTATTCGATTTTGGCTCGACAGGGAATACATCAATTGCTGCACCTGACAGGTGTTCTTCTTTGAGCGCGGCGGCTAACGCATCAATATCGACAACGGTGCCGCGTGAAGCGTTAATTAAGATACTGCCTTTGCGCATACAAGCCAGTTCAGCGTGAGCAATCATCTCTTTGGTATGCGGTGTTTCTGGTACATGTAAACTGACCACATCGGCAAGCGACAGTAGCTGTTCCATTGAATGTACCTGTTGCGCGTTGCCTAAAGGTAGCTTGTCTTCAATGTCATAAAAGATAACCCGCATGCCCAAGGTTTCAGCAAGAATACCTAGCTGGGTACCGATATGGCCATAACCAATAACACCGAGTGTTTTTCCGCGTGCTTCATAACTGCCTGCAGCACTTTTTAGCCAGCCGCCTCGATGAGCCATAGCGTTGCGCTGAGGGATCCCACGCAGCAACATGATGATCTCGCCCAGCACTAACTCAGCTACACTTCGAGTATTAGAGAAGGGTGCATTGAAGACGGGGACCCCCAGTTTTTCAGCAGCAGCTAAGCTCACTTGGTTGGTACCGATACAGAAACAACCAATACCGACCAGTTTATCAGCGTGACTTAATACCGCTTCAGTCAGTTGGGTACGGGAACGAAGACCCACAAAATGCGCATCTTGAATCGAAGAGAGTAGATCCTCTTCGCTCAGTGCTGCTTTGTGGTATTCAACATTGGTGTAACCCGCTCGTTCGAATACATCTACCGCAGATTGGTGGACGCCTTCCAACAGCAGGATTTTTATCTTATCCTTGTCCAGCGAGTGTTTCGCCATGATTTATGTACCCTTTTGGTTTATTTGTATTATGTATATCTAAGCTCATCGCAGAGACGACTAAATTCAACCGCTAGCGTGGTTTAGGTATAAACTGTCAAGCTATAAACAAAGTAGCACTTTTTTAACTCGGTGTAGAGGGCTGGATGGCTAAAGTGTTTATTCTAAATTAAGAACAATATCGTATATGGGAGAGATATTTTGAATAAAAGCATTGCATGGCTAGTTATCTTTTTTTTGGTTCTGCTGTGGTCTGCAATTGAGCCGAAAGATCAGTTCACTTGGTTGTTAGAAGTTTTACCGGCATTACTTGCACTGCCAATCCTTGCTTTTACTCGTAATAGCTTTCCCCTAACGAGCTTGGCTTATGTTTTGATCCTTATTCACTGTGTGATTTTAATGGTCGGTGGCCACTACACCTATGCCGAAGTTCCTTTGTTTGACTGGATTGCACAATGGACGGGGACGACCCGTAATAACTACGATAAAGTCGGTCATCTTGCGCAAGGATTTATTCCCGTTATTTTAGCTAGAGAAGTGTTTATCCGCTTAGGTGTCGTTAAGCTTGGCGCTTGGTGTAACTTTTTGGCTATTTGTTTTACGTTGGCATTCTCAGCACTTTACGAGCTTATTGAATGGTGGGTCGCTGCGCTTACCGGCGAAGATGCTGAAGCATTTCTCGGTACACAAGGCTATGTTTGGGATACGCAATCTGACATGGCAATGGCATTAGTAGGGGCGATTGCTGCGATAATATTGTTGAGTCAGTACCATAACAAATTGATCGCGATTAAGATGAAACCACAGGTTTAAGGATCCGTTAATTTCCCTGAATTGTATGTCCACTTTAGTCTTTACACTGTTTCTGTTAAATGATTTTCATCCGGCATACTTTATTACTAGGTCAACTCTATGTAGACTGACTTAGTCTGCTTTGTATTAGTTCTTTTGGTTAAAGGTAATTATTACAAAGCATTAAATGGACTAAGTGAAATATCTCAGGGAGAGAAGTGATGAATAATATTGATGAAGTGGTGTTTCTTCATCAGGTGGCTGCACCTTGCCACCTGGCTATGCTTGCAGAATCAATTGGATTGAAGACGCGAGTGGTTTCAGATATTGAGCAACTTGAACCTAGCGCTGATAGCAGTAGTTTCTACCTTATCTCTCAACAAGGTGCTGCGATTGACTGTAATGGCATCCCTTTGGTTGCTTCATTGCTGGTTAAGCATGTGCCTGTGGCACTTTATAATGTGAGCAAGGATTCTTTAGATGAAGAGTCTGCGCTGTTATTGGGCATTAGAGGTTTACTGTTTGCAGATCAACGAATGGATTTACAGCTCACGGGCTTACGAAAAGTCCTAGCAGATGAACTATGGTATGACAGAATTTTGATCAGCCGTGTGTTCCGTCAATTAGTGAGTCAAATCGATACCCCACGAGCATTATCAACCGAAGGTTCTGAATCATTCCAACAATTAACCCGCCGAGAAAAAACCATTATTCAACAGGTTTCCAGCGGAGCTCGCAATAAAGAAATTGCTACAGGATTGTGTATAAGTGAGCACACTGTTAAGGCACATATTTCATCCATTTTTAGAAAAACCCATGCACGTAACCGTGTTGAGTTATTACGTTGGGCTGAGCCTTATCAGAATCAATTAAAGTTACATGCAGTAGGCTAATACCAATTCAGTAAAAATTAACGACCTACGGGTCGTTTTTTTGTGACTGTGGCTGGCTAAACTCAGGCAGATTAGTGTTTTTATATGAAATTTACTGGCTAAGTGGAGTTTATGACTAAAATATTAAAATTATTTAGTGAAAATTTTAATATTTTTAAACCTCCGTTTTACTTCCTACTGTTTCTTGTTAAGCCACTGATTTAAGTAGGTCTTTTGTTACTTATGTTAGTGCTGTTCGTTTAAGTGTCTATTTTTTCCTTTTATTACAGTCAGTTAACGGCATTAATGTGACGTAGGCGTCTTCTTTTTGTCACTTTTCTCTGTAAGAATCCCCGTGCACGTTAATAAAAATTAGCGGCAATATTATAAAAATGGGGTTGAATAAATGGATAATGTTAAAAAATTGTCAGTATTAGCACTGTCAATAGCTGCTGCTCTGCCTATGATGGCGAGCGCAGATGTAATTATTAGTGAATATGTAGAAGGCAGTGGTGGTAACAAGAAAGCGATTGAGCTTTATAACGCTGGAGATACGGCGGTAGATTTATCTGGCTACACTTTGATTAGACATGGTAATGGTGCCGCCGCAGCTTCGTTAATGGCTACCTTAAGTGGTACATTAGCTGCTAATGGAACCAAAGTGGTGGTTCATAACCTTACAGACATTCCTTTAGATGCGGGCATTGATCAGCTTACCAGTACCAAGATGACCTTTAATGGGAATGACGCTGTTGATTTAATGAATGGCACGACTGTAATCGATAGGGTCGGCATTCTTTCTTCTGATAATTTTGCTAAAGATGTCACCCTTCAACGTAGTGATGCTGTTACAGCACCTCAAGCCGCCTGGGTTGAAAGTGAGTGGATTGATAAAGGAACAAACTATTTAGCTGGACTCGGAGCTCGCAGCGGCGACTTCGTTGGTGGAGCGGGTCCTGGTCCTGAACCTGAAGTGCCAGCATTCAGCTGTACAGGTGCTACATTCACGCCAATCTATGATGTTCAAGGTACCGGCTTCAAGAGTCCATTAATTGCAGATGGTAAGTACAAGACTGATGCCGATTACACCGTTATCGGTGTTGTGACCGCTCGAGCAGATAGCCAAAAAGGTTTCTATCTGCAGGAAATAGATGGCGATGGGTCTCTATTCACTTCTGACGGCATATTTGTGAACACCAATGGATCTGCAGATGAAGCGATTCAACCGGGTGTTAAAGTTTGTGTTCAGGGTAAGATTGAAGAAAGTTATGGTCTGACACGTATCACCGATGTCGGAGATAATTTTGCTACTGATGGAAATGCCGAAGTTCCTGCGGCTGAGCCGCTTTATATTGTAGAAGGCGAAAGACTTTCTAATACCCTTGAGCGTTTAGAGGGAATGAAAGTTAAGCTCGATCTGGCTACAGATATGAAGGTCACCAGTATGTATGGTCGCAGTGGCGATCCTCTGGGTCTTGTCTTGTCGCATAAAGCGCCATTGATGAAGGCGACTCAAGTTGAAGCGCCGGGTTCAGATGCTGCAGCCGCTATTCAATCGAAAAATAAAGCCAACCAACTGCAAATTATTCCTAGCATCAAAGCACCAAATGGTACCGTTCCCTATCTTGCCGATTTCAACGCAGAGACTGGATATATCCGTATTGGAGATACCATCACAAACCTAGAAGGCATGATCGGTTATGGCTATGGGAAGTATCATCTTGTAGCAACCAACCAGATTGCTACAAGTGACATTTTACGCAGCGATAACGACAGATCGTCAACACCTGATATTGCCACTATGGGCGATATCCGCGTTGCCAGCTTCAACGTTCTGAATCTGTTCACCAGTGACAGTGATGTTGGTGGTACATTGAATGCCACTTGTAAAGATCAAGCCGATGCCGATAAAGCTAAAAAGAGTTGTGGTCGTGGTGCACATACATTAGAAGATTATCTAAAGCAGCGCACAAAGATTGTTAGTGCGCTAAAAGAGATGAACGCTGATGTAGTTGGTTTGATGGAAATTGAGAATAATGGTTTCGGTGAAACTAGCTCGATTCAGTATCTGGTCAATGCCTTGAACGCTGAGTTACCTGCTATCGATGCTTATAAGTTTATCGAAGCAAACGAAGCTGATAAGTACAAAGGTAAGTTCATTGGTAGCGACGCAATTACTGTCGGACTGCTGTATCGCCCAAGTAAGGTTAAGCCTGCCGGTGATGCGTTTGTTATCGAGACTCCAGAGCAACATGCTCCTGCTGGAGTGATGAGCCGCGGTGAAGGTAATGATGCTGAAACTAGCCCTAGTTATAACAAGTATCAACGTCACAGCTTAGCTCAGACTTTCCAGATCAATGATGAGAAGTTAACAGTTGTAGTTAACCACTTGAAATCTAAAGGCTCAAGCTGCTTAGAAGATTGGGCTGAATTTGCAGAGAAGAATGATCCAGCAGATCTACAGGGACACTGTAACGAGTTCCGTGTTTCTGCAGCCAAGGTTATCGGTGAATCACTCAAAGATATTGAGGGTGATATCTTGGTTCTCGGTGATATGAATGCTTATGGCATGGAAGATCCTATCGCTGTCTTGACAGATTATGATGCTGCAACTGCCGAACGTGAGATAGTTTCTGCTTCATGGACGACGCTTGAAGGTAAAGTTTATGAGCAAACGGGTAGTAAGATTGACAAAGGTTACGGCTTAATTAACCTTAATACTCAGGCTCATGGTGCTAGTACCTACTCATACAGCTACAGTGGCGAATTGGGTAACTTAGATCATGCATTAGCTAATGCAAGTGCTGCGGCGAGACTGGTAGACATTCAAGATTGGCATATCAACTCGGTTGAATCTATCTTGTTCCAGTATTCTGCGTATAACCAAGGCGATATCGAAATTTCTGATAATGCCTTCCGCTCTTCAGACCATGATCCTGTGATTATTGCCCTGAGCTATCCAGCGCCAGTAGAGCCTGTTGTACCTGTTGTCCCACCAAAGAAAGACGATGGTGGTTCATTGGGTTATCTAAGCCTATTAATGCTATCGCTATTTGGCTTACGTCGCCGTAAGCACTAATGGCAAACTAACCACGGGTTAGCCTGCTGGTATTAGAGCAACTGATAAGCCACCTTTAATTGAAAAGGTGGCTTTTTTATTGCTTAATTAGGCTACCGATAGCAATGATATCACTCGTCTTTAACTATAAATCGATACAAATGGCAGCTTAATGCACTAACGGCTCATTAACGTGTAAAAAAAGTAGTTTAAAACTTTCTTTTTAGTAGTGCTTTGATCACAACTAGGTCATAGAAAGGATTGCTCACCTCTTATGAATCACTATTGTAGTATATCGCTATTGTTAATATATCTATGTAAATAAGTGGTTTACGTATCTATTTTGTACGTATTCAGTTCGTGCGCGAGTACCTTTGTTAGCTTTATTGTTGTAATCAATGTTTCTATGCCTTAGCAGGGTAAAAATATAACTTTTATGTGCTAAATCGACGTAATTTGCTTGCAGCAAAAATGTTGCTGTATACACTGCATCCATAGCAAGGTTTTGTGAGTTGAAAATGTATGGAAGTTTTCATCATTTTTGGCTATGTAGCTATTTAAAATTAGAGTTAGTATTCTCGAAACAGCCAAGCAGCTAACTTAATGACTGTAAAGAGGGGTCGGTATTGCAGTTAACCAATGCTGCTAATGCACAGCCAATCATATTGATGACAAATATTTACAGCGCGCTAAAGCGAACACAGTCATTCAATGAAAATATTTAGCTGACACTGGGTGTCAGATTGAAAATCGACTTTAACACTTAGTTAAGCTAGTGCTGATAAAGTTAGATTTCAATAATTGTAATTCTCAACCATTTCAGTTCAGACGACCAGTTACCCTATGGCGCGTGGTTAGGCACATAAGTTGGACGTGAAAACGTATCGACACCTAAATAATAAGCTCAATCACGCGCCTATTCTATACACCGATAACCTTCCACTTTGCCAAAAATCAATAAAGCGTTACCGTTATGGTCAACGCGATGAACTGCCGCATAATGATCAAAGACTTATACTCATCTTACCTATTTAAACTTTTTTACTTAGGCAGTAAACTGTTAACAATAACTACAAAAAATGGATGTAACAGATGTCGATTTGGTTTAGACCCGTAAGCTTAGAAACATGTGCCAAAATGGATTCAGGGATGCATGGTAAAGGCACACTGATGCAAACGATGGGGATCACGATCTCTGAAGTTGGTGATGATTATATGAAGGCGACAATGCTTGCATCACCTGCTGTACATAATCCTTTAGGTATCGTTCATGGCGGCGCTAATGTTGCTTTGGCCGAAACCGTCGCCAGCTATGCGGCAAATTTCGCGGTCGATTTTGAGCAGTATTACTGCGTTGGCCAAGAGATTAATGCTAACCATTTAAAGGCATCACGCAATGGCATGTTAACGGCAACGGCCAAACCTGTGCATCTTGGCAAGCGCAGCTCAGTATGGGAAGTGTTGATCCACAATAGTGCAGGCGAACTGTGTTGCATATCTCGAATGACTGCGGCGGTGGTAAAACGTTAATCTGTTTAACGCGCAGTAAAGTACAAATAATTGAGCGGTAAGCTGTTGCATTAGTAAACTATTGCCCATACTCAATGTATTGTTTTTTTGTAAGCCTTGGAGCTAAAATGGATAGCGCAACAATATGGGAATGGGTAGGGTATTTAGCATCGGTGGTGGTTGCCATATCGCTGATGATGTCGAATATCAAAAAGTTACGTTGGTGGAACTTGGTGGGTGCGGCTTTATTCGTCGCTTATGGCTTAGCGATTGATGCATTGCCAGTGGCTCTAGTTAACTTTTTTATCGTGCTCATCGATATTTATTATATCGTTAGGCTCTATAAAGCGGACAAAGCTACCCCAGAATAAAAAGCATTACAGTGGCTCTATAGTGGCTTGATAGTATCAGGCCACGCTGCAAACATTATTAACTTAAAGCGCTTGTTTAGTGTCATGGATTACCTGGCCCCTGATTAAACCTATTACCTATTACCTATTACCTATAAGGCATAGCCTCGCAACTGAGTTAATCTTTTATCTGGTGTTAAAGGTAAAACCCCATCCACATTCTCTCTACCAAACTCCAGCTTAAAATTGGTCGAACAAGTGCAGCCCTTAGCTGCATAAATCACCGACCCAATCATACTATTATAGTCGTAATCGTCAAAACAGTTTGAGCTCATCTAATCTAATCGTTTTAATGTTTTCCTATGAGCGACTACTATTACTCCATCGACATAGTTACTCGTTATGCAGATTTTAGGAGTTGTACCATGGCAACTATTTATGACCTGATCGAAACTTGGGTTAATGCTAAGCGTGATAATTCGCTTTGTTTACATGCCCTCTAGCCCGTTTGTTTTCATACTAATATATTAAATATTTAAATCTGAAAACCGACTTTATTATAATGATTGATGTGAGTTCTAGGAGTTTATTATGGATAAGAAGAAATTGACTACAGCGTTTGGCGCCCCAGTATCTGACAACCAAAATGTTAAAACAGCAGGTAAGCGCGGTCCTATGTTGCTTGAGAATGCTTGGTTTCTTGAGAAGCTAGCTCACTTCGACCGTGAAGTAATCCCTGAGCGTCGTATGCACGCTAAAGGTTCTGGCGCTTTTGGTCGTTTCACCGTGACCCATGATATCAGCGAGTTTACTAAGGCTAAGATGTTTGAGTCTGTTGGTAAAGAGTCTGAAGTGTTTGTTCGTTTCTCGACTGTAGCTGGTGAGCGAGGTGCTGCAGATGCTGAGCGTGACATTCGCGGTTTTGCGATTAAGTTTTACACCGAACAAGGAAACTGGGATCTAGTGGGTAACAACACGCCGGTCTTCTTCCTTAAAGATCCACTTAAATTCCCAGATCTTAACCATGCAGTAAAGCGTGATCCTCACACTAACATGCGTAGTGCTAACAATAACTGGGATTTCTGGACGTTATCGCCAGAGGCTCTGCATCAGATCACTATGACCATGGGTGATCGTGGTATCCCTAAGTCTTATCGTCATATGGACGGTTTTGGTTCTCACACTTACAGCTTCATCAGCACAGATGATAAGCGCTACTGGGTGAAGTTCCACTTTAAGACTCAGCAGGGGATCCAAAACTTATCAGATAAAGAAGCCGCTGAAATCATTGCTAACGATCGTGAAAGTCATCAGGCGGATCTACTGCACTCAATTGAGCAAGGTGATTTCCCTAAGTGGACCTTATATGTTCAGTTAATGGAAGAGACGGCGGCAGGTGACTGTCCGTTTAATCCTTTCGATTTAACCAAAATTTGGCCGCACAAGGATTACCCTTTGATCCAAGTGGGTGAACTAGAGCTTAACCGTAATCCGGATAACTATTTTGCGGACGTAGAGCAGGTTGCATTTGCACCGACAACTATCGTACCTGGTATTGGCTTCTCACCGGATAAGATGTTGCAGGGACGTTTGTTCTCCTACGGTGATGCCCAGAGATATCGCCTGGGTGTAAACCATAGCCATATTCCAGTTAACGCACCTAAATGTCCGTTCCACTCTTATCACAGAGATGGGCTTATGCGCACCGATGGTAATGCGGGCCGCACAATAGGTTATGAGCCAAACTCTCAAGGTGAATGGCAGGAACAACCTGACTTTAGTGAGCCACCAATGCAGATAGATGGTGATGCCGATGCTTATAGCCATAAGGATGATGATCACTACAGTCAAGCAGGAGACCTGTTTAGATTGATGGGAAGTGATGAGCAGCAAAGATTGTTTGCCAATACGGCAGCTCAAGTTGGCGGCGCTGATCGACACATTCAGATCCGACACATCCAGAACTGTATGAAGGCTGATGTCGCTTACGGCGAAGGTCTTGCTAAGGTGCTCGGTATTAGTGCAGACGAGCTTAAGTAAAGGCAACAGCGAGTTAAAAGTCGCTAGGGGCTATAAGCTAAGCACCAAATACAGCTAAAAACCGAAGTTGCGGGTTAAGAACTGAGCGTTATCTCAGCCTTAGCTCGCAACTCGTTGTTAGCGCAACGGTTAAAACAGCAACGTTGCCACACCCAGTAAGGCGAAGAGTACGGCGCAGCCGCGATGGATCCAATGCAGAGGCAGTTTTTCAGCGCTAAAGTGACCGGCGATGACCACTGGAACATTGGCAATCAACATGCCCAGCGTAGTGCCCATCACCACCATGGCAAGTGCATCATATTTAGCGGAAAGTACTACGGTGGCTATTTGAGTTTTATCGCCCATCTCGGCAATAAAAAATAGGAAGAAAGTGGCTAAGAAAGGCCCCATCGCGTAAAAGCGGCTCTCCTCTTTATCGATTTTATCGGGAATAAGCACCCACAGTGCGATCGCAAAAAATGAACCCGCAACTAAGTAGCGCGCAATATCAGGGTTAATATAACCGATGGCCCATTGGCCTAACCAAGCAGCGGCAAAGTGGTTTGCAAGTGTGGATAGAAAAATGCCAAGAATAATGGCGGTCTTATTTTTGAAACGTACGGCTAAAACCAGCGCGAGTAGTTGAGTTTTATCACCGATTTCGGCGATAGCAACAGTAAAGGTAGAGGCGAGAAAGGCTTCCAAAAGTATTTCCTATATCGGGGAGGCAAAATTCCAAGCACAATACACCCCTCCCCAATATGAGTGGCATTGTGCTCAGGTCTTGCTGGGTTAACGACATAAGTCATTAACTGTAAGTACCACGGCGTATGGCCAATTATGTTGATACTTACTCAATCGATGCACACTTATTGCAAAGATTGATAGCTACTCCCCCGAAGCAGAGGCGAGCATTATAGTGGTTAGTGGACCAATATCAATGCTAAAAAAGCTATCAACGCCTCAAAATTGAGCAAAAAAAGTCAAACGTAAACTAACTGTTACTAAGGCTTTACAAGCTTATTGTCGATTCGTACTAAGTTGATTTTATGCTATGCCGATGTCTTGCCCACGCGGTTCGTAGCTGTTAATGTCGCTAACAGTCATTTTTTAGAGAAAGAGTCGTAATGCTGCAATCTTATCGATATAGCCCTCGATTTATACCGCCTCAGTGGCAAAGTTGATAAGGTGAATATCCATATTATTTAACTAAGCCGTTGGGGCCAATTGGAATCGCTAAGGTTGATGATGACCAGATTCGATTGGGGGCTGTTAATAGTATTGTTAACGTGCGAAAAGATCTCTCCCTCAAAGTCGTTCTAAATCTGATCTACCAAAAATAAATTATAAAATCTAACAGGACAATTTTGTGAACTCAAAAATACTTGGCTCAATCGCCATTGTAGCTGGAACGGCAATTGGTGGTGGTATGTTGGCATTGCCACTGGCTACTGCTTCTTTAGGTACTATCCCTGCACTGTTTTTATTGGTGCTAATTTGGGGGGTATCTATCTATACCTCGTTATTAATGCTCGAAATTAACTTACGTGCAGGCGTTGGTCTAAATGTACATGCCATTACGGGTAAAACTTTGGGTAAAGTCGGTCAACTTATTCAAGGTGGCTCATTTCTAAGTTTATTATTTGCGTTAACCATGGTCTATCTAATGGGGGGCTCATCGCTACTAGAGTCTAAGATGCAACTGGTTGGCATGAAAATGGACAATCAACTTGCTGTATTGATGTTTACCGCTATTTTTGGTGGCTTCATTGCGGTGGGTGTACGTTGGATTGATAAAGTTTCGCGTGTGTTATTCACCTCTATGATCGCCTTGTTAGTTATAGTGGTTGCCTATCTACTCCCTGAAGTCGATATGAGCCTGATGATGAATAGTTCAACTACAGGCATGGTTGGCGGCAGTGATTTAACTAACTTGTGGTTAGCGGCGATTCCGATTGTGTTTACCTCTTTTGGTTTCCACGTTTGTATTGCGACCATAGTGCGCTATTTAGATGGTGATGCGGTGTCACTGCGTAAAGTGCTTATTATTGGTTCTACCATTCCATTGGTTTGCTACATTTTGTGGTTAATGGTGACGTTAGGCACGCTGGGTGGCAAAACAGTTTACGGTTTTGAAGGCTCACTACCCTTGCTTGTCACTGCACTTCAAGGGGTCGCTGACTCGGCTATTTTACAGCAGTTTATCGACCTATTTGCCAACCTCGCGTTGGTGACGTCTTTCCTTGGCGTGACCATGAGTTTGTTTGATTATGTGGCGGAGCTAACGCGTGCAAAAAATAATGCATTCGGCCGAGCTCAAACCTGGCTCATCACTTTTATCCCACCACTCTTGTGTGCGCTTTATTACCCTGACGGCTTCTTTAAAGTGCTCGGGTTTGCCGCTATTCCATTGGTGGTGATGATTATTTTCTTACCTATAGTCATGGCTCTTGGTCAACGTAAGCAAAACTTAGGCGGTTATCAAGTCAGTGGCGGAACCGCTGCCATGGGCATTGCAGGCTTGCTAGGTGCAGGGATTATTGCCGCGCAGTTGTGGGTTGCTTTATAAAGCGTTGCCAACATACAGTAATCGCTTTGTAACAGATTAATTTAGAGTCTGTTTCTTGGCTAACATCTTGTGCTAAAGTCGAGCATCAATATTTGCATATTGGGCTCGGCTTTTTTGTATCTAGCCGTCTCATAAATCGATATTACAGCAAGTAAAAATAACAATAATCCTAAAATATCTAAAAAATGGACTTAACAAAATGAAGAAATGGCTTTTGACAGTCGCTATGGCGACCTCTTTTGGTGCAGTAGCTGACGAAGGTATGTGGCAACCCTACCAACTTCCTGCCATGGCAGACGAGCTAAAGGCAAAGGGACTTGAAATAGATGTTAACTCAATTTCAAAACTCACCGAATTTCCAATGAATGCCGTGATCAGCCTTGGCGGCTGTACGGCATCATTTGTGTCGCCAAAAGGCCTTGTAGTGACTAACCATCACTGTGCTTATGGCTCAATTCAATACAACTCAACCCCTGAAAAAAACTTACTGCGTGATGGCTTTTTAGCTAAGTCTTTCGGCGAAGAGCTTGCGGCAACACCGGGTTCGCGCATCTTCGTTACCGAAGACGTTAGCGAGGTGACCGATAAAATAAAATCGGGACTTGAGAGCAAGACAGGAAACGCATTTTATCAAGGCATTGAGCAAAGAGAGAAAGGTTTAGTCGCAGAGTGCGAAAAAGAAGATGGCTACCGCTGTCAGGTTTATAGCTTCCACGGCGGTCTTGAGTATTACTTAGTTAAGCAGCTAGAAATTCGCGATGTGCGTTTAGTATATAACCCAGCAGCAAGCGTGGGTAAGTACGGCGGCGATATCGATAACTGGATGTGGCCACGCCATACTGGTGACTTCTCTTTCTACCGCGCTTATGTATCTAAAGACGGTAAGCCAGCAGATTTTAGCCAAGACAACGTACCGTACGAGCCAAAGAGCTTCTTGAAAGTATCGGCAAAAGGCGTCAGCGACGGTGACTTTGTGATGGTGGCAGGTTAC
The DNA here is from genome assembly GCF_002836075.1 of Shewanella sp. GutDb-MelDb. Classification (NCBI taxonomy): domain Bacteria; kingdom Pseudomonadati; phylum Pseudomonadota; class Gammaproteobacteria; order Alteromonadales; family Shewanellaceae; genus Shewanella; species Shewanella sp. GutDb-MelDb. Next base: position 123,158 of record NZ_PJBM01000263.1, read on the forward strand.
CCAGGCCGTACCAATCGTTACCGCACAGCCAATGAAGTGGAAAACACCTTTGAATGGGCGTATCCAGAAGGAAAAATGCTGCGCGAACGCTTTATCGACATTATTAAAGAAACCGCACCAGAGGGCAGTGATGAGCGTATTAAGTACGAAAGCTTAATCGCTGGTCTTGCTAATTACGCGAAAAACTTTACCTCAATGATCGAGTTCTACGGTAAGTCGACTATGTTGGCAGACCGAAAAGGGCGTGAAGCAGAGCTAACCACTTGGATCAACCAAGACAGCAAGCGCAAAGCCAAGTATGGCGAAACCCTTGCCAAGCTCGATAAGTTGATTGCCGAAGGTAACGAGCATCAAGCTCGCGACATTATCTTAGGTTACATCGGTTACACCACTATGGTGCCAACGGCACGTAAACTCTATCGTTTAGCCAATGAGAAAACGCTAGACGATATGGCGCGTGAACCAGGTTACCAAGAGCGCGACATGATCCGCTTTAAATCAAGCATGGAGCGTATCGACCGTCGTTATGCGGCAAGTGTTGATAAAGCCGTACTGTTTGATTTACTCAGTCGTTATGCGGCACTGCCTGCTGATGAGCGAGTGAAGGCACTGGATAGCGCTTTTGGTATTGGCAAGAAGTTCGATGCCAAGAAGCTGCAAAAGACACTGGATAAGATGTACGCCAAAACCGATCTTGATAAACAAGATGTGCGTTTAACGTGGATGGACAAGTCAGTAACAGACTTCAACAAATCTAACGATCCTTTCATCAAGTTTGCTGTTGCCATGTATGACACAGACATGAAAGAAGAGCAGAAAGACAAGGAGCATGCGGGTGAGTTAATGAAGGTTCGTCCTATGTATATGGACGCCATCATCGCTTATAACCGTGAGCAAGGTAAGCCAGTTTACGCAGATGCCAACTCAAGCCTACGTGTCACAGTCGGTCATGTTAAAGGTTACTCGCCTGAAGATGGCATGCGCGCAGAACCGTTTACGCGCCTTGAAGGTATTTTGGCGAAAGACACGGGTGCCGATCCATTCGATGCGCCGTCTAAGCAGCTTGAACTTATTAAGAATAAGCAGTACGGCGATTACTATGTGAAGTCGTTAGATTCTGTACCAGTGAACTTCCTATCGACGCTTGATACCACCGGTGGTAACTCAGGTTCACCTACCTTAAACGGTCGTGCAGAGCTAGTCGGTCTACTGTTTGACGGTGTGTACGAAAGTATCATTGGTGATTGGGGTTACGATCCTGAGACTAACCGTTCTATTCAGGTAGATAGTCGTTATATGCTTTGGGTGATGAAGTACCTTGATCATGCAGATAACTTGCTTGAAGAGATGGAAATTGTGCATTAATGATTTGAATAATCATTAATGGTTGTTTGAATGGCAAAAGCCGAAATACTTAGGTGTTTCGGCTTTTTTGTATCTTGTGCGTGGGATAGGGAGTTCAGCCGCACGCTGGTGGTTGAGATAATCAAACTCCGTTTGATAAAAGTCGTGGCGCTTCGCCCACACCCGAGCAAGGAGGACTGCTCGTCCTTATCAAGAACTTCCTTGTTCAAAAGCCAGCTCGCCTTCCATGGCTCTCGCTCAAAGAGTGCATCGTAATGAACTTCGCCCTTGCATCCACCATGACGCCCCGACGAAGTTACATGCGTTGAGTACAGGCCTCATGCTTGTGGATAAATAGCTAACGCTTCCGATGGGACATCTGATGTAAATGGATTTACAAATGCCGTGATGGCATGGATGCCAAGGAGTGGACTGTCCCGCGAAAGCTATACCCACGTCTGATAGGCAGGATGCCTGAATGTCTTGAAGTGCATGGATGCACGGGAAAGACCGTGTGGGCATTACGGCTCTTTCTTCAACATACTTCGGCAACTTCGATGGGGAATTGGTGTTTTCTATTCGTTACATGGGGTACTGACTTCGATGTTCTTAATTGAAAGCACAATAGCTGGAGTCTTGAGCTTTTCTAACCCAGTGCAGATACGGTCGTGACCATCCATGACATGGATGTCATGGATGTTATGGCGAGCTTCCATGGACGGACTTGCTGCGAGTCACGGGCGTATCTGCACATACGCCGACCGCAGGTCATTGGAACCACAGATGGATGATTGAAACCCAATGTAAACTTTTAACTGCTGAACAATGCCGACGAGTAGCACAACCAAATGTACCGCTAGGATACATTCGGATACAGAGTCAAAATTACAAGTCGAATATAGTGGCCTCACAGTCACTCGACAGATGTAAAAAAGGATTTGAAAATGAAAAAATTATGCTTCGCTATCACAGCAATTTTGGTCTCTAGCCACGCCGTTGCTGACGGTAATACCTATATTCGTAACGGTAATATATACAGCCATCAGGGCCAGTATTTTGCAGGAGCAGGCGCTGCGACTGGCAGTGAATTCTATAAGGGCCAAGACCATAAATCGGGTGTTTACCTTAACGGTGGTTACCATGGCGAAGACTTTAACGCCGATCTTGCAGGCATTAACTACCGCTTTTTTGGTGATAACGATAGCAAAATTAACTTCAGTGCCTTTGTTGTGGCAAACCCAGGCTTTGACTCTAGCGATGCCGATATTTTGAAGGGCATGAAGGATCGTAAGGTTAGCGGTGATTTAGGTTTAAACGCTGATATTCATCTCGGTAAAGGCACATTTTCGACTAAATTTCAGCACGATGTAACCGGTGTATATGATGGCTATCAAGCAGACATAACCTATTACCACCCAATGAATATAGGCTTCGCAGATATCGTACCTTACGCTGGCGTACATTATTTCAGTAAAGACTATGTTGATTACTACGCGGGTGTATCAAAGTCTGATGCTACAACTAAACGCTCCGCTTATAAAGGCAGCGGCGCATTTGCTTATAAAGCGGGTTATGCCTTGGTCGTTCCTATTACTGAGCATCTCGATATCACTCAGGCTACTGGGTATTCGCACTTAGGCACGGATATGGCTGATTCCCCCCTTATCGACAGTAAAAATCAGTGGGTTACGACGTTAGGCGTGAACTATAGCTTCTAATCAATCTGGATAAGAAAAACCAATGAAATCATTTAAAAATATATTCGTGATTGTGGGGCTAGCACTCATGCTAGCTGCTTGCGCGACACCCTACGATACAGAGAAAAACTTTTGGTCTTTCGGAAAAGGGTTTGAAACGGTGCAGATAGCACCAGACAGCTGGCAAATTAGTTTTGTCGGCAACACTAATACAGACAGAGCATTGACAAGAAAGTACGTCATGCTTAAGTCTGCAGAACTGTGTCAACAGGCTGGGTTCCCCTATTTTACCTTCACTAACGAGCAGACCAATCGCGATTCTGTTGGTCAATTCGGTGTCGGTACAACCAGCAGTAATGATCTACTTTGGGGCAGTTCTACTATTGATAAAGAAACCTCAACTGTCGTAGAAGTTACTGGCCTAAATAGTAAAGATCCTAACACTGGCTCTCGAGTGTATGACACCAATTATATTATTGGCCATGTCAGTATTGAAGGTTAGTTATCTAAATTTTGGCGCCGCTTATTATTTATAGCGCCTTTAATAAAGCACTTTAAATAACTCCCCCCCCCCAAAGAGATGTACCTGTTGGGGGGTATTCTTCCCGACGCAGCTATAGCGCTGTATTATTTCAATATTAAAGTTGTGCACTTGTTATTTGAATTAAACATTTGAGAAAAACATCATGAATATAATTGGCATGGCGATTGAAGCTAGTAGTCTTAAAAACAAGGGGAAGATAAAGTTTATAATTAAATTCATCATTCGAGCTTTGTTGAATCACCCTCACATAAAAAAGATGAATGACAATTTCTATCATGGTGAACGAAAAGCACTCTGTAAAAATCAACCAGATTTCCTGACTAAATTTTTAAAGCCTTACTTACGAACTGGACATAGTAAAAAAGAAATTATTGAAATTTTGATTAACCACTACAACTGGTTTGAACGCAAGTTTTCAGCCGATGCTCGCCATCAAATATATAATAGTCGATTAACACTTCACAGGATAGATATTGATGATCAATATTATTTAATCAATCTGTCATTTCATCTTAATCCGACAATGGAAGGGGAACTTACTCTTTCACTTACAGACTCAAAATATAAAAGATGTTATATTGTTTCATTTACAGTTGTCGATAATGATATTTATATTGGCTGTGTACAAGGCGGGGCTCATGATAATGGTTTTAGCCGATTATTTACCAAGGCGATTTATGGATTACGTCCTAAATCGTTTATGGTCGAAACATTACGCTTACTCGCCATTAATCTGGGAATAAGAGATATATATGCCGTAAAGGATTCAAGGCATATATATACTGCTAGACGTTACGGTCTAAAAAGAAGAAGAAAAACAATTAATCTTAATTATGACCGCTTGTGGGAAGAGCATAATGGTGAATCTCATGATGATTTTTTCTACAAACTACCGATTAATTCTGCTCGTAAATCAATGGAAGATATCAAGCGACCAAAACGAAAAATGTATCGTGAACGCTATACGTGGCTGGATGGCTACGGCCAATCACTGAAGAATACGCTTGATGAATACATAGAAAGGCATGATTAATGGCACAAGGGGTAATATCGCCCCTCCGGCAGCCTAAATGCACATTATGTTGCGAGAAAATGCTCCATAAAAACCTCGTTCGGAGACTTATATTCCAGTGAGGCTCTTCCTCTGGTATTGAGCGGGTGTCTTTTAAGGTGAGTTTTTATATTACTTCAGCTTATAGTGGAAATGATTCCGTTGAACTAAACAAACCATAAGCTGATTATGATTTTCAGGATTAAAAGATAGAGCTATTTCTAAGCGCTAAAGTATTTTTATTTAAGTTGTCGATTAATAATCATAAATTCTCGCTATTATATGGGGGTAAACTAGATCTTAATGATGATGAAGTAATCTAATTGTTTTTACCTTTTAATAATTGAAAGTTAAAATGAGATAAATAGACATGCTTATCCCACTG